>DNIP01000018.1:3270-9114 GCA_003499325.1 Oscillospiraceae bacterium | reverse complement strand
CCGTTGCGGTGATCGACGAGATCATCCAGCTGTTCCCCGCGGGGCGATCGTGCCAAGTCAGCGATATGCTGCTTGATTTTTGCGGCGTCGCGTTCGCGGCGGTGATCGTGATGCTGATCATTCCGGCGATAGAAAACAATCGCCGTAAAAAGCGCAATGGACAATCAACATAAATGGTGGTTTCATTTTGGAAGGAAGGGAAAAACGTGAGTGAGGTTTCTCAGAATAAAATGGGCGTAAAGCCGATGCTCCCGCTGCTGTTGGGAATGTCGCTGCCCGCGATGCTGTCGATGATGATTCAGGCGTTGTATAACGTGGTCGACAGTATCTTTGTCGCGCGCTATTCTCCCGACGCGCTGCAGGCGGTGTCATTAGCGTATCCGCTGCAAATGATCCTGATCTCCTTCGGCGTCGGCACGGCGGTGGGCGTTAACTCGCTGATCGCGCGCCGACTGGGCGCGAAGAATTATGAGGAAGCGAATAACGCCGCGACCACGGGCTTGGTGCTGGCGGTCATCAACTGGCTGGTCTTTTTGGTGATCGGGCTGACAGCGTCCCGTCCGTTTATCTCGTTGTTTACCACAAACGCCGACGTTATCAAGGACGGTGCAAGCTATCTGACCGTTGTGCTGTGTGTCTCGTTCGGCATGATGATCTCCTGCATGGGCGAGAAGATCCTGCAATCGACGGGCAACATGATCATCCCGATGATCACCCAGATGCTCGGCGCGATCGTGAATATCATCTTCGATCCCTTGTTGATCTTCGGCATCGGCTTCTTCCCGCGGCTGGGCGTACTCGGCGCGGCGATCGCTACCGTGTTTGGTCAGATCTGCTCCATGACGTTCATCCTGATCATCCTCTTTGTCAGAAAGCATGAGGTCAAGATCCGCTTCAAGGGCTTCCGTATGCAGAAGATCACCTTGAAGAATATCTATGCTGTCAGCTTCCCCGCGATCATCATGCAGAGCATCGGCTCGGTAATGGTGTCGGGTATCAATGCGATCATTTCAATAGCGAATCTGACGGCGGAATACGCCGCCGCGTATATCAACGCCTTCGGTATCTACTTCAAGCTCCAGAGCTTTGTCTTTATGCCCGTGTTCGGGTTGAGCCAGGGCGTGTCGCCGATCATCGGCTACAACTTCGGCGCGCGCAACAAAAAGCGTATGTTTCAGGCATTCCGTCTGGGCGTTATCATCGCGGGCGCTATCATGGCGGCAGGAACCCTGCTGTTTCATCTCGCGCCCGAGTGGCTGTTATCACTCTTTGAGTCAAAGGATAATGTCGCCGCAAACGCACTGCTTGCCGAGGTCGGCGTGCCGATGCTCCGCATCATCAGTATCTCGTTCATCATGGCGGCGGTCGGCATCATGTTCTCGACCCTGTTCCAGGCGGTCGGCAAGGGCTTTTACAGCATGACGATGTCCGTACTGCGCCAGCTGGTCGTACTGCTGCCCGCGGCATACTTCCTCTCAAAGATCAACATGACCGTGATGTGGTTTTCGTTCCCGATCGCTGAGTTCGTTTGCCTGATCATCGGTATTATCTTTTTCACCCTGCTCCGCAAGAAGGAGTTCAGCAAGCTGTAATGTTTTATCCTTTCCCCTCATATAAATATAGTATCATGTGGGGTGATGGAATGAGTGAAATAAAGCGTAACGAGATCATCTATGAGGAGGGCTGGCGAGAAGCCTCCCCGATCATGGAGGATAATACACTGCTCGATGAAGCGGCTGCTTCTACCGTGCAACCGCAGGAGGATCAAGAGAAAAGCAGACCGTTGTTGATCACCATCCAGCTTGCGCTCAGCCTGCTGGCGGCGCTGGTGCTGTTCCTGCTCAAGGCGATGGATAGCGAGGGGTATTATAGCTTCATGGACTATTATCATGAGGAACTGCAAAAGCCCGTGGTATCGCAGGAGATCTTCCATGCGGCGGACGCGTTGTTTGAGCAGAACCCCGTGACAATGCAGGCGACCCCGGATGAAACTGCGCATAGCGAGGATTGACCTCTTCATCGGCTATGAGGCGATCGCGGCGATGACCGCCGTGCTGCTCCTCGACCGCGACAATCGTGTGATCTTCTGCTTTCTTGCCGCAATTTTGCACGAGCTGGGTCATGTGCTGATGATGCTGTTGTGCGGCGTGCGTGTTCGCGCGATCAGACTGCGGCTCTTCGATGTGCTGATCAAGGCGGATGACGCGCCGTCGTTTAAGGCGGATGTGCTGATCACCATGGGCGGCGTAGCGGCAAACTTTTTGTTTGCGTTACTGCTGTATCCCATCGGCATGAAGGTCGCCCTGCCGCATTTGGCGCTCGGCGTATTCAACCTCTTGCCCGTCATGAGCCTCGACGGCGGACATTTGCTCGAGATCATGATGGACAAACGGTTTTCACCGCGCACCATCGCGGTCACTCTGCGTGTAACTACCCTTGTCTTTTTACTGCCGCTGATGACGGCAGGACTATATGTGCTGCTGAACAGCGGCTATAATTATTCGCTGTTGATCATAGCGATCTATCTGATCGTACTGTTGTTTTTGAAAAATAGGTAATTGCCGATTCAATGCCAAGGTCGATCGGCAGATAAGGAGAAGCCTATGATCCCTGAAAAAGTCGAAAAACTGCTCCTCAAGGTGCAAAAACCCGGCCGCTATGTCGGCGGTGAGCTCGGAGCTGTCGTCAAGGACAAGCAGGATGTGGACGTGCGGTTCGCGTTCTGCTTCCCCGATATATATGAGATCGGTATGTCGCACCTCGGCATCAAGATCCTCTACAGCCTTTTTAATGAAAAGCCGTACATTTGGTGCGAGCGCGTCTTTGCGCCGTGGATGGATATGGAAGAGCAGATGCGCGCGCATGATATCCCCTTGTACGCGCTCGAGTCAGGCGATCCGCTGACGGATTTTGACTTCATCGGCTTTACCCTGCAATATGAGCTGAGCTACAGCAATATTTTGAATATGCTTGATCTCGGCGGGATTCCCCTGCTCTCCAAGGACAGGCATGACTTAAAGCACATTGTCGTCGCGGGCGGCCCCTGCGCCTGCAATCCCGAGCCGATCACCGACTTCATCGATATCTTCTTCCTCGGCGATGGGGAGGAGGTCGATCTCGAGGTCATGGAGCTCTACAGAACCTGCAAAAAGGAGGGCAAAAGCAGGGATGAATTCCTCCGCCTTGCCGCAGGGATCAAGGGCGTTTACGTGCCCTCGTTATATGATGTGTCCTATCACGAGGACGGCACTATTGCCGCTGTGTCGCCGCGCGATAATGCGCCCGCGGTGATCGAAAAGCGCGTGATGATGGATATGGACAAGTCCTATTATCCCGACAACTTCGTTGTCCCGAATATCGAGATCGTCCATGACCGCGCTGTGGAGGAGATCTTCCGCGGCTGTATCCGCGGCTGCCGCTTCTGTCAAGCGGGCTTCCTCTATCGCCCCGTGCGCGAGAAGTCGGTGGAGTGCATCAGCAAGCAATGCCATGCGCTGTGCCGCAACACGGGTTATGACGAGGTGTCCTTGTCGTCGCTGAGCTCGAGCGACTATACGCAGGTCGTGCCGATGCTCCGTGAGCTGAATTCATGGGCTAAGCCCGAGCACGTCAGCCTGTCGCTGCCGTCGCTGCGCGTGGACGGCTTCTCCGACGATATCCTCAATGAGATCAAGACCGTGCGCAAGAGCGGCTTGACCTTCGCTCCCGAAGCGGGCAGTCAGCGCCTGCGTGACGCGATCAACAAGAACGTCTTTGAGGACGAGCTGATGCAAACCTGCCGCGTCGCGTTCGAGGGCGGCTATACGACCGTCAAGCTCTATTTCATGATCGGTCTGCCGACCGAAACATTGGATGACGTCGCCGATATTGCGAACCTCGGTAAAAAGGTGCTCGACACCTATTACAGCACCCCGAACCGCCCCAAGGGCAAGGCGCCCCGCGTTACCATCTCCGCGTCTTCCTTCGTCCCCAAGCCCTTTACTCCCTTCCAGTGGGAGCCGCAGGACACGATGGACGTCCTGCGTGAAAAGCAGCAGCATATCAAGCAGACGATCATCGACAACAAGATCTCGATGAGCAAGCTGTCTTACAATTATCATGATTCCGATACCTCCTATCTGGAGGCGGTGTTCGCCCGCGGTGACCGCCGGCTGAACAAGGTGATGCTGGAAGCGCATAACCGCGGGATCCGCTTTGACGGATGGAGCGACTGCTTCTCTCTGCAAAACTGGCTCGAGGTGTTTGAAGCGTGCGGGATCGACCCCGCGTTTTATGCCAACCGCCGCCGTTCGTTCGACGAGATTCTGCCGTGGGATCACCTCGATTACGGCGTGACCAAGGAGTTCTTGCGCCGCGAGTGTGAGCGCGCATATCGCTCCGAGGCGTCGCCCAACTGCCGCGAGCAATGCCTTGGCTGCGGCTCAAGAAAGTACGGAGGAGGCGTGTGCTATGAAAAACGTTAGAGTCTTCTACCGTAAGTTCGGCCCCTGCAAGTACATTTCCCACCTCGATACCAACCGCGTGATGATCCGCGCCATCGGCAAAAGCCGCCTGAATATCTGGCGCACCGAGGGCTTCAATCAGCACGCGTATATCACCTTTGCGCTCCCGCTGTCGCTCGGCTTCGCCTCCGAATGTGAGAGCATGGATTTCCGTGTGCTGGATGATAACGAGGATCTATCGCTGATCCCCGACAGGCTCAATGCCTGCCTGCCCGACGGCATCCGCGTCCTGCGCTGTGCCGAGTCGGTGCACAAGCCCGCGGATATCGATTCGTCAAAATATACGGTGATCCTCGAGCCGATGAACGAGGGTGATATTTCTGATAAAGAATTATCAGAGAAACTGAAAGCGTTTCTCGATTCCCCCGAGATCATTGTGGAGAAGAAAACAAAAAAGGGCATGAAGAATATTGACCTCAAGCCCTATATCCTCGCGTTCGACCCTTACGAGGGGGATAAGGTTTGCTTTGATCTCAAGCTCCCCGCTGGCTCCACGCTCAATATCAATCCCAATCTGCTGATAAACGCCTTTGCCGATCAACTCGGCGTTGAGCTGTATGCCGACATCACCCGCGCCGCGATCTACACCAAAGGGGGAGAGGAGTTTGCCTAAACGCTTTGACATCGTCCTCCTTGACGCGGATGAAACGGTCTACGATTTCAAGCTGGCGGAGAAAACCGCCGTCAGCCTTACGCTCGAGCACTTCGGCGTAACGCCTACCGATGAGGTGGTCACTCGCTACAGTGCCATCAATCTCAGTTGTTGGAAAGCGCTCGAGCGCGGCGAGCTCAGTCGCGAGGACTTAAAGCCGACCCGTTTTCAGATGCTTTTTGAACAGCTCGGCGCACAGCCTGTCGACTTCCATGCGGTGAACGATACCTATGAGCACAATCTCTCCCATCAGGCGTTTTTGCTCGACGGCGCGCTGGAATTTGTCAAAGAGCTCCATGAGCATTGCGGGATCTATCTGGCGACCAACGGCTTGACGATCCCGCAGACAGGGCGATTCAACCGCGCCGCGGTCAAGCCCTATGTCGACGGCATCTATATTTCGGAGCAGATCGGCGCGAGCAAGCCCGACAAGGCGTATTTTGACTACATCTTCCGTGATCTCGGCATCACGGACAAGAGCCGTGTGATCATGCTCGGCGACAGCCTGACCTCCGATATGCGCGGCGGCAGGAACGCAGGCATCACGACCTGTCATTATCTGAACGGAGAAGCACCCTCCCACAGCCCCTTATGCGATTATGAGATCGCGGCCTACGACGAATTCTTCCCGATTTTATTTTCATAATACTAATCCTTAATAAAAACCTTTATCATCTATTGCGCTATATT
>DNIP01000018.1:0-3124 GCA_003499325.1 Oscillospiraceae bacterium | reverse complement strand
CTTTTTATCAAGGATTAGTATAAAATGCAACCCCCGCTGTTTTGCACAGCGGGGGTAATTTGCTTCTTTATTGTTGGCTCGCCGCCAAGGGATGCTTGCCGTTAGTCGAAACGATATTCAGGAAGATCAGCGAGCAGCCGATGAAGTACGAGAGGACGACCGTGCTTGCGATCGCGCCGTCCATGATCATCAGCGCGCTTTGCTTCACTGCGTCGCTGTCGGCAGTCATCGGCGCCATCGCCAAGCTGATCAGCACCATACCCGCGATGAACGTGATCGTGGTCAGCCGCTTTGTCGGATTCGTCCACATACGGTAGCCCAACGCGCCGACGATGATATAAACAACGGCATAGAAGATATTGAAGAAGATAGCCGAGTCGCCTTCGCCGAGCGTGCTCTCGATTACGTAGGAACCCGAGTTGGTGAGCACCTCAACGATGGAGAGCATCGCGTGCAGGATCAGCACAAGACCCGAGGCAAGGATCAGTCGTCTGCCGAAGACATACGAACGGTTCAGGCTGCGGTCGGGATTGCTTTCATCGAGCTTGCTTTCCAGCGAGAAGCGAATGATGATGAACAGCGGGATCGCCACATACAGGAACATTCTCAGGACAATGTAGTTGTTGGGGTCGCCGACCAGCGCTCTGACGAGCGGCGAGTTCATCGGACGGAACATCTCCTGCACCAGCTGACTGTCAAAGATGCTCTGACCTGCCGCTTTATTATAAGCGAGCATATCGCCGCCGATGGTGGAACCTCCGATATACGCGGACGGCAGCAGCAGTCCGAGTGTCGCCGCTACGGCGACTACGCACGTCAAAGCGATCGCGCGGTATCGGTTGAACGGAATGCACATGGAAAAGACCACGATGATGCCCGCAATGGACAGCAGAACCGTCATCATTGAACGGACGTTGACGTCGGCGATGATCGGGGCGTTGCCGAACGTCTTCGGCAGCACATTGAGCAGGATCGGCAGGAGAACGGCGATCGCGCCGAGCGCGCCTGCACATACAGACTGTGAAACAATCTTCTTGAGGAACGAGCCGCTGACCGGTGAGCGGCGGGGCTCCAGCGAGAGCAAAAAGCCGCCCGTGCCGATCACAGCCGCTTCCAGCATATACATATTCTCGATCGAGAACCACATCTGACCCTTTGCGAACGGGATCAGCGCGAATGCAAGGATGAAGACCGCGATCGATTTCATCAGATAGAGGACGGAGGTTTTCTGGGTGTTGCCGATGACGCGTCTGCCCTCGCCGACGACTTCTTTCAAGTGGCTGAAATCGTTGTCGAGCAGGATGACGTCGGAGCAGGATTTTGCCGCCTCGGACGCTTTGGCAAAGGTGATAGACGAATCGGAACGTCTGAGCGCGAGAATATCGTTGACGCCGTCGCCTGTCATCGCGACCTTATGCTTGTTCGCTTGCAGCGCCATGACGAGCGCTTCCTTCTGCTCGGGCGATACGCGCGCGAACACCGTGTATTCCTCAGCAATAGAGGGGATATCCTCGAGCGGAACACCCGCGAGGGAAATATATTTGTCAGCGTTCACGATGCCGCATTTCTGCGCGATCATGCTGACGGTCAGGGGGTTATCACCCGAGATGACCTTGACGGTAACGCCGTTTTCGCGGAAGAATTTGAGCGTATCCGCCGCGGTTTCGCGGATGTGATCTTCGATCGCGATGAAGGCGATCAGCGTATCGTCGAGCTTTACGGCGATGACGCGGTTGCCTTCCTTGGCGCGCTCGGTGACATATTCAAGACGGTCGTCGTCCTTGGGCAGCAGATATTCGGGCGCGCCCATCAACAGCTTTTGACCGTTGTTATAGATGATACCGGAGTATTTGTTGGCGCTCGAAAAGGGGATCAGCTCGCGGATGTCGGCGGACTGATCGGCGCCGAAGTATTGAAACACCGCTTCACTTGTCGCGTTTCTTTCTTCCGTCGCGCCCATCAGCACACGGATGTGTTGTTCGGCGCTGTCGTCAAACTTCTTGATCTCACATACCGACATTGTGCCGTCGGTCAGCGTACCGGTTTTATCCAGACAGATCACGTCAACGCGCGAGAGGTTCTCCAGCGAGTACAGCTCCTGCACCAGCGTCTGTTTTTTGGTCAATCCGGCGATGGATACCATCAGCGCGACCGAGGTGGTCAGCACCAGACCCGACGGGATCATACCGACGCCGAACATACCGTCCGTCAAAACGATCAGCGACCATGTGACGGGATCGTTGAGCGATAAGGTCAGACCGTTCCAGATGGTGGGATCGTTGCCGGTCGCGGCGATCTTAACCGCGAGGGTGACGGTGGCGGTGAGGATCGCAAAGCACAGGCAGACGGTCAGCGCCTTGATGATCTTCATGATGGAGCTCATCAGCTCGGATTTGTGTCCCGAGGTGTTCTTGACCTTGCGGGTCAGCTCAGCGGCATAGGTGTCGTCGCCGATCTTCTCGGCGCGGCAGCGCGCGGAGCCCACGATGATGGAAGAGCCCGAGAGGATGGTGTCGCCCGCAACCTTTTTGATGTGATCCGATTCACCGGTCAGCATCGATTCATCCACCTCGACCTCGCCGTTTAAGACAATCAAGTCGGCGGTCGCCTGCTCACCTGCCGACAGCGCGACAACGTCGTCCAGCACGATCTCGGACGCGTCGAGCGATTCGATATTGCCGTCGCGCATGACCTTGCTCTTGGTGCCGGTGACGATCTTGAGCTTTTGGATGGTCTTCATGCTCTGAAATTCCTGGAACGAGCCCATGCCGACGTTCATGATCGCGGGGATCAGAAAGACGAATTTCGAGAAGCCGAAATAGCTGTTCACGATATCGGAGCGGCCGATCGCGTTTAAGTAGATCATAAATCCGATAAAGACGAACGCGATGGTAAACAAGACGATATTGAAGAAGGTGAACAGGTTGTTCGCAATGATCTGCACCATGGTTTTTTGGTTGGGATCCTGCGTGACGTTGACATAGCCCTTCTTGACTCTCTCGTCCACCTCTTGCTTTGTCAAGCCCGCGTCATAGGCCGCCTGTACGCGCTCGATCGGCGGCTTTTCAGCATTCTTTTTTTTCATAAACCCACTCCTCGGTTTTATACTAAGTATCCATTAAAC
>DNIP01000094.1:4952-7204 GCA_003499325.1 Oscillospiraceae bacterium | reverse complement strand
AAAAGGATATCAACGCGTTCAACATCGACAACCTGCGCTGGAACAAGGTCATCATCTGTACCGACGCTGACGTGGACGGCTTCCATATCCGCACCATGCTGCTCACAATGATCTACCGCCTGACCCCCGATCTGATCAAGGAGGGTAAGGTCTATATCGCGGAATCGCCGCTGTATGAGATCACAACGAAGGATAAGGTCTATTTCGCCTACACCGAGGCGGAAAAGGAAAAATATCTGAACGAGATCGGCAGCGCGAAGTTCACGATCCAGCGCTCCAAGGGTTTGGGTGAGAACGAACCCGACATGATGAGCCTGACCACCATGAACCCCGAGACCCGCCGCCTGATCAAGGTCATGCCCGACGATATCGAGCGCACGGCGCAGATCTTTGACGTGCTGTTGGGCGACAACTTGCAGGGGCGCAAGGACTTCATCGTCCAATTCGGCGCGAATTATACGGATAATCTGGATGTATCTTAATCGGTGAATGGTGAACGGTGAATGGTGAATGGTGGTGGGAGGGCTTCGCCCTCACCCAATATAATTATTTAAGGTAAAGTTTATGGCAAAGAAAAAACAAACAAAACAACCGAATATCAAACCGATCGCCAACGGCGTGATCGCGGGTGCGGGGGATATCGTCGAACAGCGTATCGCTTCGACCATCGAAGAGAACTTCATGCCCTATGCCATGAGCGTCATCATGTCGCGTGCGATCCCCGAGATCGACGGCTTCAAGCCCTCGCACCGCAAGCTGCTCTATACCATGTACAAGATGGGCTTGCTCACCGGCGCGCGCACCAAGTCCGCGAATATCGTCGGCGCGACCATGAAGCTCAACCCCCACGGCGACTCCGCCATCTACGATACGATGGTACGCCTGAGCCGCGGCTATGAAGCGCTGCTGCACCCCTATGTCGACAGCAAGGGTAACTTCGGTAAGTTCTACTCGCGTGATATGGCGTGGGCGGCTTCCCGCTATACCGAGGCAAAGCTCGACCCCATCTGTAACGAGCTGTTCAAGGATATCGACAAGGACACAGTCGATTTCGTCGATAACTACGATAATACCATGAAGGAGCCGACCCTCCTGCCCGCGTCATTCCCCTCCGTGCTAGTCAACGCCAACACCGGTATCGCGGTCGGCATGGCGTCCAATATCTGCTCCTTCAATCTCAGGGAGATATGCGAGACGACCGCCGCCTTGATCCGCGACAAGGATCACGACATTATCTCGACCCTGCCCGCACCCGATTTTTCGGGTGGCGCACAGATCATCTATAACGAGGAGTCGATCCGCGAGGTCTACCGCACAGGTCGCGGCTCCATCAAGGTGCGTTCGATCTACGAGTACGACAAAAAGCAGAATTGCATCGACATCACCCACATCCCGCCGACCACGACTACCGAGGTCATCATCGAGAAGGTCATCGATCTTGTCAAGAACGGCAAGATCAAGGAGATCTCCGATATCCGTGACGAGACAGGTCTCGACGGCATGAAGATCACCATTGACCTAAAGCGCGGTACCGACCCCGATAAGCTGATGCAGAGGCTCTACAAGATGACCACCCTCGAGGACAGCTTCTCCTGCAACTTCAACGTGCTGATCGGCGGCGTGCCGATGACACTGGGGGTAAGGGAGATCCTGAACGAGTGGATCGCGTTCCGCGTCGAATGTATCCGCCGCCGCACCTTCTTCGATCTCAATAAAAAGAAGGACAAGCTCCATCTGCTCGAGGGCTTGAAGCTCATCCTGCTCGATATCGACAAGGCGATCAAGATCGTGCGCGAGACAGAGGAGGAGGCTGAGGTCGTCCCCAACCTGATGATCGGCTTCGGTATCGACAAGATCCAGGCGGAGTATGTCGCCGAGATCAAGCTGCGCCATCTCAACCGCGAGTACATCTTAAAGCGCACCGCGGAGATCGAACAGCTCATCAAGGATATCGAGGAGCTCGAGGCGATCCTCAACTCCAAGGCGCGCGTCAAGACCATCATCGTCAAGGAGCTCAAAGCGGTCGCCGATAAATACGGCAAGGAGCGGCTTTGCCCGCTGCTTCATGCGGACGATCTGCCCGCCGACGTCAGCTTGGAGGAAGAGGTCCCCGATTATCCCGTGCATCTGTTCTTCACCAAGGAGGGCTATTTCAAGAAGATCACGCCGCAGTCCCTGCGCATGAGCGGCGAGCAAAAGCTCAAGGAGAACGACGAGATCGTCTATACCACCGAGACCACCAACAACACCGA
>DNIP01000094.1:0-4762 GCA_003499325.1 Oscillospiraceae bacterium | reverse complement strand
GTCTTAAAGACCAAGGACTACAGCGGCTATCTGCTTTTCGCTTTTGAAAACGGAAAAATCGCCAAGGTGCCGCTCTCGGCATATGAGACCAAGACCAACCGCAAGAAGCTGATCAACGCCTATTCCGATAAAGCGCCCCTTGCGGGCATCGACTTCACCAAAACCGACCGCGAGTTCCTGCTCACCTCGTCCAACGGCCGTATGCTGCTTTTCCACAGCGGCGCGATCGCTGCCAAGACGACCAAGAACACCCAGGGCGTAGCGGTCATGAAGCTGAGAAAGGGTCACCGCGTGATGGCGATCGAGCCGTATGCGGAGGGCAGATTCAGTAAACCTTCGCGCTACCGCACCCGCACTCTCCCCGCCGCAGGCGCCTTGCCCTCAGCGGAGGATGAAGCCCAGCAGCTTTCTCTTATTTAATGGCGAATACCGGTATAGCTTTAGGTTCCTGATATAACGATAGGGAAGTTATCTTGTAGGGGAGGGCTTGAGGAGTTGTCCAAATCTATGATTTGGCGTACAACTCCCATGCAACAGCGCTCCAAGAGCGGATTTATCCGTGATTGGCTAAGCGCCACTGCTGCTCCTCCCGAAACCTATCCGATACATGCCACCTAAACGCGGAGCAGATCAGCCCCTCCGTAGGGTACGGCATTTATGACGTACCGAGAATGACGGGCATTTCCGTGATCGAAAACGTGAGATAGGAAACAAACACATCTGCCATGCGGTACGTCGAACACACGTGTTCCGGCGCCGTACCCTACAACGCTATCCTACGCTTTTTAAACTAATTTCGGGATTCCTCAAAAAAACACTTGCAATCTGATTATTTGTATGATACAATAATCTTTGCATTTGAGTATATCGACTGAATAGTCGTTTTGAAAGGAAAGATACATTATGTCAATTGTTGAGATTATCTTAGGAGCGGTTCTGCTGATCGCATCTATCGCGCTGATCATCATCATCATTCTTCAGGAAGGCAACCAGCAGGGCATCGGCGTTGTATCCGGCGGTGCGGACACCTTCTTCTCCAAGAACAAGGCTCGTTCCTATGACGCGTTCCTCGCACGCGCAACCAAGTGGTTTGCCGTTGCGTTCGTTGCGGTTGTCATCGCGCTGAACGTCATCGCTTATTACACCACTCCCGCTGATTCCGTAGAAGCGACAGATACCACCTCCGTCAGCGAGCAGGCTGCTGAAACTACTGCTCCCGAGGCATAATATTTTTGCACAAGCTATCATAGAATAGACTATCGGAGAAATCCGGTAGTCTTTTTATTTTACCCAAAGTAAAGAAGGCTCCTTTTGGTAAAAGAAGCTGTCGTCCTGACAAGCGTGTCTGACGACTGATAGGGAGTTGTCCAAATCTATTTTGCAGGAGTTATTATGCTGTTTGTCTTTATCGTATCTGTATCGACCTTTCTGATCTTTTCCTTCATCCACTATGCCGCCAAAAAGAAAAAGCCCTTCAAAAGGGCTTTACTCTCGATATTGGTGGGGCTGCTCACCTTGGGCGTCGTCGATCTCCTGTCGGGCATGACAGGGGTCTATATTCCCGTGACGCAGCTCACGCTGTTGACCTCAGCGGCAGGGGGCGTGCCCGGTGTTGCGCTGATGGTACTGTTGTCCGTGTTTTGAATCATACACTTGTATAGGGTGCTGCGTTGAGGAGTTGTTCCAAAACTCCTAACTCCTCACTCCTAACTTCTCATTCATATTACCGATCCGAGCTCGTCGAGGATCTCGGTCACGGCGCGCTTGTTGCGGGTGAGCATCGCGATCATCACCGAATAGTACAGATCGGGATCCTTGTAGAAGTTCTTTCTGAGGATCCGCGCCTGCTGCTTATCGGGGACATACAGCGAGAAGCTCAGCAGCTCCATGTCGCCGCCCGAGATACGGAAGGTGACGGTGTAGCCGTTGTCGCATTTCTCGATCGTGACCTTGTTCTCGCTCTCTACGCGCTCCTGCTTCAACAGCGCCAGCGCGCACTCGATCGCACGCTCCTTGACGGTCGGCGCCAGGGTGTCCTCAAGCTGTGTTGCAATCATATTGCCGTTGTCGGTATTGAAATAGCGCTTTTTCTCATCGTCAACCAACTCGATATTGCCGTTTTTCAGGAGATCGTCAAAGCTCGCGCTGGTCTCAAAGTAATTCGCCAGCCCCTTCTCCATCAGCGCGTTCACAACCGCGTCCTTGGTCATCGGAACGCCGACGCTCTTGAACAGATAACAGATCAGGGTGCGGATCTCGGTTTTCGACCGCATACCGCCTAAAGATATGCCTTCATCAAATGTATCAAACGCCATTCTAACACCGCCTTTTCATTTATGATTCGTCATTGCGAGGGCGCGGCACTTGTGTCAGCCCGCGGCAATCTCAACATTATTATACCATTCATCGATGAACTCTGTCAATAAGCAAGAGCCGTCACGGACGATTCCCTGACGGCTCTGTTTTTATACTGATTGAGTTACTTGAAAAGATTCTTCGGCTTAATCCTCAGAAAGACAAGCGAGCTTGTTATCCCGCGTTCTTCATCTGTAATCTCAGCTTATCCGAGATCATCGCGATGAACTCGCTGTTGGTGGGCTTGCCGCGGCTGCCTTGGATCGTGTAGCCGAAGTAGGAATTGAGCACCTCGACGTCGCCTCGATCCCATGCGACCTCGATCGCGTGGCGGATCGCGCGCTCCACTCTCGATGACGTTGTCTCATATTTCTTCGCCACGGTGGGGTAGAGCTGCTTTGTCACGGCGTTGATGATCTCGGGCTTCTCGATGGACAGGATGATAGAGTCACGCAGATAATGGTAGCCCTTGATATGGGCGGGGACTCCTATCTGGTGCAGTATCTCCGTCACCTTCAGCTCCAGACTGTTGCTGTCGTAACCGATCTGTCGGATGCCGCCCTTCGCTCTCTGCCGCTGCCGCTTACTCAGCCTGACGATATTCTCTGCCAGATCACTGAGATTGAACGGCTTTAGCACAAAATACGTCGCGCCCGCGCTCATCACCTCACGCTCGAGCACAGGACTGTCAAAGCTCGAGTAGACCACAAACATCGGCAGCTTATCGGGCTTTTGCTTGCGGATCGCGCGCATGACCCCGATACTGTCGATATGGGTCATGAACAGATCCATGATTACCACATCGGGCATCTCGCTTTGGATACGGCTGATCACCTCTTCGCCGTCCTTCATACAAAAAGCGGTCGAAAAGCCGTGTTGCGCGAGGGTTTGCATGATTTCAGTCATATTGTCAGTCGGCTCCTGCGTCATCAAGAGTTTCATTCTTTCTGTCATTTTTACATCTCCCGTTTCAATTTGTATTTTGAGTTTACCATAAATTGGTAAATTTGGCAAGAGAAAACATAAAAATTTTCGAAAGAAATATTCGACAATATTCGCAGGGATGCGCACATCCTTTTTTTCTTTCAGGAAACTCACGTTTGTGATACTGCCCGAAGCCGTCCGTTGGTAACGGCAAGGTGCTCAGCACAGTGACGCAGACGCGTGCGTCCAGTCTATTTTACTCAGAGAACCATTTGTGATTCTATCATCTATCTGAGAGCGTCAGTGAGTCACCCTCACAATAGATGATTACGATTCTTCTCTGACGCCGCCGAACTGCTCATAGCAGCCCAGCATATTGCCGATGGTGATACCGTAGCCCTTTTCGGGCGAGTTGATGAACACGTGCGTCACCGCGCCGATCAGCCGGCCGTTCTGGATGATGGGCGATCCGCTCATGCCCTGCACGATACCGCCCGTCTTGTCGAGCAGTTCCTCGTCGGTCACGCGGACGATCAAATTCTGTCCGCTCTTATCATTGAGATTGAAGCCTTCGATATTAACGTCATAGCTCTGCAATTCTCCGTCGTCGAGCGTGGTAATGATCTGTGCGGGACCTGTCTCGATCTCGCTGTCAAAGGCACAGGGGAGCTCCTCGCCCTCGGGCTCGGCGGTATACTTGCCGTAAACGCCGAAGCTGTTGTTGACCGTCATCTCGCCGATGGCTTCGTCCGACATATAGCCGTTCAGACCGCCTGCGATCCCCTTCTTCGCCTTGGTGATCGAGCCGATCTTCGCCTTGACGATCTTACCGCTGCCCAGCGGCATCAAGAGTCCCGTGTCGCGGTCACAGATGCCGTGTCCCAGCGCGCCGAAGGAATGGGTGTTTTCATCAAAATAGGTGATCGTGCCCAGTCCCGCGGTCGAGTCACGGATCCACATGCCTGCCGTGTAATTGCCGTCGTCATCCGTTTCGGGAGTCAAAGTCATGGATAGCGGGCTCTTACCTCGTAACACAGATAATTCGATATCCGCTCCCTCGGATGAGGCGATGATCTCGTGCAGGCGTTCGTTGGAGGTGATCTCCTCGTCATTCGCGCGGGTGATGACGTCGTTCTCGCGCAAGCCCGCGGCAACGGCAGGGGAATCATAGCTGTCATCGACATTGACAACGACAACACCATTGGTGTACATTGTCAGTCCGAACGGCATACCGCCGACATGGACAGTGCGGCGCACCTCCTGCGAGGATACCGTCATGATCGGACACAGCAGCACAGCCGCGAGCGTCATACAAACATATCTTATCATCCTCTTCATTATTCACACATCCTTCGCTTATTCACTCAGAGCATTTCATTATTGATTTGCTCCGTCGATAGTATTTGACGTCATCGACAGAATAAAACAGGAAGGTTCATGCAAACGATAAAGGCTCCTATTATACTAAGTATCATTAAAACAC
>DNIP01000087.1 GCA_003499325.1 Oscillospiraceae bacterium | reverse complement strand
GACTCAAGCCGGATGACGGCATATACCGTGCTTTCGCTCCCGCCGGAATAATGCGTCCACTGCTTGTAGGCGTAGACGTTGTCGGGGTCATCCTTCTTGGATAACAGGACGCCCTTTTCCGCATAATTGTCAAAGTTGTAGGACGCATTAACATAACGGATCTCGACCGGTCTCGTCACGTTCTCGATATCATAATAGAATTCCTCGCCGCTCTCCAGCTCCGCGTCGGAGACCGTCATATATTCAGCGGAGGAATAGTCCGCGTAGAGAATGTAGAATTCCTCTGTTTCGGGATCGAAATGCACCTTCTGTATGGAGATACCGGTCTCTCCGGAGGAAGAACCGTAGGTGCCGACCTGCACATAGAGATCGTCGGGCGCGGACTTGCGCCTGATCACCTCGCGGGTCATCTCGAAGCGATTCTCGTCCGTAGGATCGTTTGAGCTCCAGACAGTCAACTCATTCCTGCGCTCAATATCCTCGGTCGGCAGGGTGAAGCCCTCGGCTTCCAGCTCGGAGCGCGCGATATACTTCGGCGTATAGCTGTCGTCCTCTAAATAGATCTCGTCCGCGTCGCTCCAAACAACGCGATAGACCGTGAAGCCGTGCGGGTCGTCAAAGTCATCGTCCCAGTCGACCTCTCCGGCATATACCGCGCCCGGCTCGTCGACTCTTGTCAGCTTTGCGGCAGACCAACCGCGATTCTCATATTGGTATGTATCCATGAACGCGACCTGCGTGGGCGCCATGCCGTAGACATAATCATACTGCGCCTCAAATTCTTCCTTAGTGTAGCGCCTGCCGATAAAGCCCTTGTCACTGAAATCCTGGTCAACGACCCACATACCGAGCTCGTCCACATACATATAGCGGGAAACGAGATAGATCACGCCGTCCATAACGCTGAGCGCGTACTTGCCCTCCGCGTCGCTCTTGGACTTGGGCGTTACCATCGTGCCCTGCACAACCTCTCTGTCGGATCTATCGACGATCAGGGCGGGAACGTAGTCCGGCTCTTCCACGATGATCTGCTTGCCTTGCGCCTCGGGTATTGCGACGCCGCCGACAGTAATCGCACCGCCCTCAGCGGTGGTGATGCGGGTAGAGCTCAGAGCGGCGACGGGGTTTGGCTCTTCTCCATCCTCTCCCTCAGCGGAATACAGATGAACGGTGACGGTGTCGGCAATATCAAGGTGCATGAGGCTGTGAGCGCCGTTCGCAACCATTTGGATCGCAATATCATTCCTGCGCTGTTCGTTCACGGTCAGCGTACCGTCGCCGACGATATTCAGGCTCGTGCTGTGGAAATCGAAACCGTTGTAGACGAAGATCACGCCGAATTCATTCTCGCCCTTGACATTGAGCTTGAAGTCATCGCCCATATACCAGATGAAAAGCTCATTGTCTCGCTGATGGACATTCTCGACGGTCAGGGTGTTGGCTGCCTTGTCGTAGGTCATACCGCTCACGGCGCTGTTGTTGATCTTGAGACCGCCGTTCGTGTAGTCATAATAGACGACGTTGAAGTTCTGACGTGTCGCCGTGTCATAAACGCCCGCGCGGGCGCCGCCAAAGATAGAGACGTTCTCCGTCGGACCGGAGGTGGGGGTCGGCATATCCTCCGCCGCAAAGGTAGTCAGCGGCAGGGCGGACGCCAGAAGCAGTACCGCCAATATCACTGCAAGCAGATTTCTCGAAAATCTCTTCATCTTGATTGCTCCTTTCCTGTTAAAAAGAATAACATTCGCTTACACTTACTATAACAGGAACGGGAATACAGCTCAATCAAATTGCATGAATACGCAATTTCGTGTTTATGCAAATCTGTTTGCTTTCCACGGGGAATGTGATATGATTATCATGAAATATTATGTGATCCGGTGATATCATGACCTTCAGCGAGCTATTGAGCCAATATATGGAGACCCTTTCCTGTACTGCGAGGGAGCTGTCCGACGCCTCAGGCGTGTCGCAGGCGACGATCAGCCGCTACAGAAGCGGCGAGATCGAGCCGCCGATTAATGGCAGCGCCTTTTCCGCTATTATCGGAGCGCTGGCAAAGATCGCCGAGGAGAAGGGGATCGATCTTTCGGAGGACGAGATCAGGATCGAGGCAGTAGCAAGCCTCACGGAGGACGATGCTCTCTTCAAGGGGATTTTGCAGAAGCTCCGCTCCTTGCTCTCTGAGTTGAATATCCGAAACGCTGAATTTGCCCGCGGCGTGAGCTATGATCCCTCCTACATTTCCCGTATCCTGTCAGGAGCGAACAAGCCTGCCGATCTTGAGGGCTTCACGGCGCAGACAGCCTCCTTCATTCGCCAGTACGTCAAAACGAATCATATCTCTCCCTCCGCTTTGTGCACGCTTTACGGCTGTACCGAGGAGGAGTTGAACGCGCCGAACGGCGTATTTGAGAAGACGGTGGAATATCTCGGCTATGCCGTACCGCGTGAGGTGGAAAGCCCGATGTCGCGTTTTCTCGACAAAATGGAGGCGTTCAATCTGGATGATTTCATTCGCACGATCCATTTCAATGATATCAAGCTCCCGACCGCGCCGTTCCAGCTTCCGACGACTAAGGAGTATAACGGTATTCAGGAGATGATGGAGAGCGAGCTGGACTTCATCAAGGCAACCGTTCTCTCGCGTTCTAAGAAGGACTGTATCCTCTACAGCGATATGCCGCTGGAAGAAATGGCGAAGGATCCTGAATTTCCGAAAAAATGGATGTTCGGACGTGCTATGATGCTGAAGAAGGGTCTGCACCTGCACATCATCCACGATGTGAACCGACCGTTTCATGAGATGATGCTCGGACTGGAGGGGCATATCCCGATGTATATGACCGGTCAGATCTCTCCCTACTATCTCACCACATCCCAGAGCGCCGTGTTCAATCATCTTCTGAACGTGTCGGGAGCCGCCGCGCTGGAGGGGCACGCGATCGCAGGACATCAGAGCA
>DNIP01000131.1:5542-7357 GCA_003499325.1 Oscillospiraceae bacterium | reverse complement strand
GCGTGTACGGCAACGTGTTCAAGATTCCCGAGGGCTTCATTCCCAAGGACGGCGCCCGCGTCATGAGCCTGCAAAATCCCACCGCCAAGATGAGCAAGAGCGACGAGAACGCCAACAGCTATATCCTGCTCTCCGACGACGATAACGTCATCATGAAGAAGTTCAAGCGCGCGATCACCGACAGTGAAGCGAAGGTGCGCTATGCCGAGGGCAAGGACGGCATCAACAACCTGATGTCCATCTACTCCGCAGTCACGGGACTGAGCTATGAGCAGATCGAGCATGACTTTGACGGCAAGGGCTACGGCGATTTCAAAACGGCTGTCGGCGAAGCGGTCGTAGCGGAGCTCTCGCCCATCCGCAAGCGTTATCAGGAGTATGTCAAGGACAAAAAGTATATCGAGGAATGCTATACCAAGAGCGTTCAGTTTGTTCAGCGCTTCAGCCACCGCACGGTGGAAAAGGCGATGAAGAAGATCGGCTATATCCTGCCCAAGCACTGATAAGCTAAGCGAGATACGGATGTACTAACATAATACAAAAAAACAGGCTGGCTCTGCACCATCGGGTGTTGAGTCAGCCTTTTTGTTGTTTATATTAATCGATCGCTTCGATGAAGTACATGCGGGAGGCAAAATCGGGGAAGAGGCGCACGCTCTCGTTGTAGCCGTTGCCCGAGAACTGCTGCCGCAGTGCGACCCCCGCGCCCATCAGCACACTGCCCTTGGCGGTGTAATCCTCTACCTCGCCGCCCATCTTGACAAAGCGGGCGATCAGGTTGTGCAGGATACCGTCCTGACGGATATGGATCGGGGTCATGGTGTTGATCAAAGAGCCGAACAGCTTGATATTGACCTTGCCCGAGATATTGTGGAAGCGGTAGGTGCGGTCGGGGTCAAGCCCCTTGCAGACAAAGCGGTGGGATTGCAGGTCGGGCTGTACCAGCTCCTGCATGAGCATACCGACAGCGCGGCTCTTGTCCTCGCTGACGGCGATCCATTCATGGTAGTTCCCGCCCGTGCGGATGCGGTAAAAGTCGCCGTACTGCAATACATCGCGCCAGATCTTGTAGAGCGAGATCTGCATGCGGGCGCTCTCTTTGTCGTCCGACGTCATATCGCTCGCGTCCAGCTCATAGCCCAGCGCGCCGAAGGCGGCGATATTGAAGCGTGTCTCGAGCGGGGTGGAGCGCAGCGTCTGGTGATTCGGGCAGGCGGAAACATGCGCGCCGATACAGCACTGCGGATAGCCGTAGCTGTAGCCCTCCTGGATGTGAGAGCGGCAGACAGCGTCGGTGTTGTCGCTGCCCCAGATCTGCGGGAAGTAGCACAGGATGCCCAGATCAAAGCGGCATCCGCCCGAGGCGCAGCCCTCAAAGAGGATCTGCGGGAAACGCTCAGTCAGCGCCTTCATCACTTTATACAGACCGAGCATGTAGCGGTGAGCGGTCTCGCCCTGACGCTTCGGGGGCAGATAGGGGGAGTAGACGTCGGAGAAAATGCGGTTCATATCCCACTTGACGTAGGTGATGTTGCCTGAGGAAAAGACCTCGCTCATCTTCTCAATCAGCCAGTCGGATACTTCGGGATTGCTCAGATCGAGAATGCGCTGGTGACGCCCCTCGCTGTGGAGCTTGTTCGGGATCGCCATCGCCCAGTCGGGGTGCGCTTCATATAGGCGGGAGTTGACGTTGATCATTTCCGGCTCGACCCAGATGCCGAACCGCATATCGAGGTCTGTGATCTTTTTGGAAAGGCGATCCAATCCGCCGGGGAGCTTCTTGGGATTATAGTCCCAGTCGCCCAAAGCGCGGAA
>DNIP01000131.1:0-5429 GCA_003499325.1 Oscillospiraceae bacterium | reverse complement strand
CCCGCCTTGGCGAGCGAGACGAGATTGCTCTCGCTGATATTGAAGTAGGACGCCTCCCATGAGTTGAGCAGAACGGGGCGTTCCTTGTTGCCCCACTCGCCGCGCAGAATGTGATTCTTGACAAAGCGGTGCATATTGTGCGTCTGACCGGAAAAGCCGCGGTCGGAGTAGGTCATGACCGCTTCGGGCGCTTCAAATATCTCGCCCGGTTCAAGGATATAGCAGAAGCCTGCGGGGTTCACGCCCTGTACAACGCGCGTCTTGAAAAAGGCGCTGACCTGCGTGCAGGCATAGTGGTTGCCGCTGTAGATGAGGTTGAAGCCGTACACGGCGCCGACGTCCTCGCTCGTATCGAGTCGATGGAGCATAAAGAAGGGATTGGCGCGATTGGAGGAACAGCCCGTGCGGCTCTCGATGATGTACTTGCCGCGGTCGGGGATGACGGTACTTTTGTCCATTTCCCTTGCCCACGCGCCGTGGAAGGCGGTGACTGCCCAGCCGTGGTCAGGCAGGTCGAGCTGGGTGGAGAGCAGGCGCTCGAGCCTGATCTCTTCTTGACTGTTGTTGATGAGCTTTGCGCTGCGGGTGATCACGTCACACGCGGGATAGACATAGTAGTGCAGCTCGAGGAGCATCCCGTCCTCCTCGAGGGTCAGGCACAGGTGCTCGACCCTGCCGTCCTTGCTGTAGGAGCCGGGCAGGGAGTCGAATGCGGGCTTGCTTTCTGTGATCTCACTGCCGCGGTACAAAAAGTCGGTCGTACGCGACCCGTCGGCGCGGACAAGCTCGATGAAGGGCTCGCGGACGTCGCCGTGACCCTCGCCCGAGCATTCCAGACAGATATCCTCGAGCGAGGTGGTGTTGTGCTCCTCGGAATAGACGATGACGTTGCCGGGCTCGAACTCGCGCTTTTGGCGCAGCGCGAACAGCTCGTCAAGCGTTTCGGCGTCGATCTTCGCGCCGTAGTATAGATGCTCGGGATGTCCCGACGGTTCTATCGTAAAGACGTAGGCGGTGTTGTCGGTTTGCAGGAGGAAGGTTTCCTGACTGCCGTTGATTTTTTTGATCATATCAAGTTTCCTTAGATTAACTGTAATGGGGGATCATCATTTCTTGTTTTTCTTTTCGATCGTCTGCATGATCTTCTTCTCATTATAGAAGCTCAGGATGATCGCGCCCAGCACGCAGAACGCCACCGCGACAAAGCCGACTAAGATCATGCCGGTGACGGAGGCGGTAATATCGTTGCTGTTGGTGTTCTGGGTCGTGCCGATGATCGCCAGCGACGTGAATACCAGCATCGCGAGCGATTGGCCGAACTTCATCGCAAAGGTACGCGCCGCAAAGAACATGCCCTCGCGGTTCTCGCCGGTCTCAATACCGTCGGCCTCGGCTACGTCCGCGACGATGCTCTGCGGGATGATACCCAACAGCGCCATCGGAAATGCCGCGATCAGGCAGATCACCACGCCGTATACCACGCCGGGGATCACAGTGGTGCCGATAACGCCGATCAGACCCGCGATCACATACGCGAGAGCCAGCCCCAAGAAGCCGCAGATGACGAGCTTCTTCTTGCCGAACTTCTTGACCAGCTTACTGACGAACGGATAGAAGCAGGCGGACAGCACCGTCATGCCGCCGAGGAAATACATAGTAAAGCTCTCGTCGAGCTTCATGCTGACCTTGACGAAGAACGGCAGACCCGTCTGGAAGAGGGTCAGACCCACCCAGTACATGATATCGGAGCCCGCAAAGGTGCGGAAGCTTTTATTCTTGAAGGTCGCGGAGAGCGACTTGAGCATATTGACCTCGGAGGGCTTGGTATCGACAAATTCCTTTTCCTTCAAAGCGAAGGTCGGGATCAGCATGCAAATGCACGAGATGATCGCCAGCACGATGAAGCAGATGCGGTAGCTCCACGCAAAGCCGACCGAGCCGCGCAGCATACCCGCAAAGACAAAGGGGGTGTACGCGAGCATCGTACCGCCGAAGAAGGTCAGCGAGATCGCGGTGGAGATATACATACGGTCGTCCTGCGTCTTGCCGAATTCAGAGATCAGCGCGTTATACGGCGTGCAGTACATGGTCATGAACAGGTAGAACAGCACGATAAAGACCGAGATCCACACGATGTTCCATGAGCTGATCGCGTTGATCGGCGCGCAGAACAGCAGCACGGTCACTACGGACAGCGGGATCGCCGCGTACTGCATAAAGGGGATACGTCTGCCGCGCGGATTCTTACTGCGGTCGGAGAGCGAGGCGATCCACGGGTCGGTGACCGCGTCAAAGATTCTGGACAGGGCGGTGATCAGACCGAGCACGGTCAAAAAGCCGCCGATCACCAGACCGGGCACGATGTACTGGATCGCGCCGTTGTCGATATCTACCTGTGTGGGCAGGTAGAAGGTCACGAACCACGCGCTGATGATACCGCTGAGCGTTGACCATCCGAGCTGACCAACAGCGAAGATTCTCATTTGTTTTTTGGTTAATCGTTTCATGTTAGCCTCCGATAGTTGTACATTGGTGTTGCGCTTATGTAGGGACGACCATCGGTCGTCCGCGGACGGGCAATGCCCGTCCCTACGATTATGATTCCGATTTCTTTGCCATCGCGAGCTTGACGACCTCATACGCGCCGTCATAGAGTCCCGCGGCCTTGTTCGCTTTGATGCGGTCGCACATGTATTTGAGGGTGTCCTCTTCCTCGAGGAACAGCTTGACCATTTGCAGGGTGTGCGGGATATCCTCGCACTCGAGGGTGCCGTCGCCCATCTCGGCGGAGTGGATCGCGCCCCACTTTTCGTGACCGCCGATGCGTTTTAAGAACAGCTTGGGGATGGGGTAGAACGCAAGCTCGCTGGGCTTCGTCAGCAGAACATCCGCCGAACGCATCAAGAGGTTGGTGCAGTAGACCGCCTCAAAGATGTTCTCGTGCCAGAACGCGTGTACGCCCTCAACATTGCCGACGATCGCGTCCTGTGTAAAGGCGTTGGTGTCCGCCCAGTCGTTGAAGTGGGTGGTGCTGACGTCATTCAGGCTCGGGATCTCGCGGCACAGCTCCTCCCATACCGCCTTATAGTCGCCCACGTTGACATAGAGAGCGGCTTTCTTCGCCTTGACGGCGGGCATCAGGTATTTGATGACAGCCGCGAACAGCTCGCGCTGAGCGCCCGCGCCGCCGATCGTGAGCAGGAAGCGCATCGGCTCGCCGTTCTTCTTGCGCGCAAGCCTAGCGTCACAGTCCTTTTCGATATTCGCGACCAGCTCATGGTCGATGTAATGTCCTGTATAGACCAGATCCTCCGCGGGCATAGGGTTGAGGACTTCCTTTTTCTTAAAGCCGTTGAGAATTCGGTAGCCCATATAGCTCTGGTGCGTCTGGATGGTGTGGGTCGCGCCCTCGGCGAGGTGGAGCGCCATCGGCCAGTTATCGGGAATGGCGTTGACCACGTGCTTCATGCCCGCGTGCAGCGCCGCCTGAGCCGGCCATACATGGGTGCCGATCAGCGGGATGTCCTTGGGAACGCTGTGGAATACGGGCGCCATCAGCTCGGCGTTCTTCTGGTCGGCGGCATTGTAGCTCAGCTGCCGGAAGCCCTCGTAGTTCATCGGCTCCCATACGAGCTTGTTGAACAGAGAGAATTTTTGGCTCAGGCGTGAGCCGAGGCTGTACAGATCGTTCTGCTTGCCGATGACCTTGGTGCAGGTGGTGTCCTTGTAGGAGTTCAGATCCATCCAGTAGGGGGTGTAGCCCAGCGCCTTGGCGGCGGACGCCATCGCGATGGAGATACGGTAGTGACCAAAGCCCATGCGGATGTTGCCGACGATGATGCCCTTCTCGGTGTCAAAGGGGATCTCGCCCTCGCCCTCGTTCACGCGGATATCATACACGCCTAAGGGCTCATGCAGGGTGGCGTTCTCGACCAGCTTGGCGGAATAAGCCGCCTTGCTGTCGTCGCCGAATTGCCGTAGATATTTCTTCTTGCTTTCGAGCGCTTTTTTGTAATCCTTCGCGCTCATTTGGTTGCCGAAAATGATTTTGCTTCTGTCAGCCATCGTGACCCTCCTCGTTACTTTTATCACGGTTTAATTAGTTGAAGTGATAAAAACTAATAGTTGTATTAGGTTATTTTTATACATATTATATAATATCATAAAGATTGACAAAACGCAATCCGCACTATGGCGATATTTGCTCCTCTTTTCTATTCAACTTATACAAAACCGCCGTGGCGGAGAGTGTTTGACTTCCTCTATAAAACATCGTATAATACACTTAGTTCAAAGGAAAGAGGTATATTATGTCTGCAAACACCCATGACAACAAAAAAGCTCCCACAGCGGTCAAGGATCTGGTCTTTACCGCTATGTTCACCGCGCTGATCGCGGTATGCTCCATCATCAGCATCCCCATCGGCGAGGTGCCCGTCACCCTGCAAACCTTCGCGGTCTGCCTTGCCGCCGCCATGCTTGGCTGGAAGCGCGGCACGCTCAGCGTGCTCATCTATATCCTGCTCGGCGCGGTCGGTGCACCCGTATTTGCGGGAATGTCGGGCGGTATCGGGATTCTGGCGGGTCCCACGGGCGGCTATATCATCGGCTTCATTTTAACGGCGCTCGTCGTCGGCTTTGCGGCGGACAAGTGGAAGCGCAAGGCGCTGCCGCTCACGATCGCCATGGCAGTCGGCGTACTGCTCTGCTATGCGGTCGGCACCGTTTGGTTCATGGTCGTGACCAAGATGCACCTCGGCGAATCACTGCTGCTGTGCGTGGTGCCGTTCCTGATCCCCGACGCGGTGAAGATCGCGCTCGCAGTGATCCTCTCCAACCGTCTTTCGAAGGTCGTTACCCTGTGAACGAACCGCATTTGCTCCGTCCCCATCACGCGCTGTGTATCCGTTTCTTTGAGGGCAAGGGCTACAGTGAAGCCTTCATCCGCCATATGACCGATGTGATCGAAATGTTGCAGCGCGGCGATCCCGCGATCACCCTCGTAGACGGCTGTGATATCCTGTGCGGTCAGTGCCCGCATAACACAGGTGGCGTTTGCGATCATGACGAAAAGGTGCGCGGCATCGATCAAAGAGCGCTGGAAATGATGGCGCTTTCGGTCGGTTCTGTCCTTTCTTGGCATGAATGTTATACCCGCGCATATGATAGTATCATCAAAGCCGGCAGGCTCAAAGAGGTCTGCCGCGACTGCCAATGGCTTAGTATCTGTGAAAAGTGAGCGATTCTATGTGGCTGTTTCTCTTTAACTCCATACTCCTCGGCATAGGGCTGGCGATGGATGCCTTTTCGGTATCGATCGCCAACGGTCTGAGTGAACCGCATATGCGGCGGCTCAAATGTACTGCCGTCGCGGGCACATACAGCTTTTTTCAGTTTTTGATGCCGATGCTCGGCTGGGTGCTGGTCAC
>DNIP01000075.1 GCA_003499325.1 Oscillospiraceae bacterium | reverse complement strand
ACTCCTAACTCCTCACTCGAAAATCCCCGCCTTTATTGACAACACGGGCTTATATATGGTATGATGTATAGTTGAAAAGGAGCGCATGAACGCTCCTGCGAAAGGGGAAAGAATATGTCAGTCTCCGTTATCATTCCATATATCGAGAGCTCAGACCTGATCCTGAAAACAGCCGATTCCGTCAAGAACCAGAGAAGCGTCAACACCGGTGAGATCGAACTGCTGGTCGTCGACACCTCCGCCGAGCAGAACGCCGCCGATAAGCTGGGCGCTTATCAGAACGCGCGTGTCATTAAAAAGCCCGGCGCGGGCGGTGAGGCGGCAGCCTATAATATCGCACTCGAGAACCTGAGCGCCGACTACGCCGTTGTGGCGCGGCCGGGCGACGTGTTCGGCAGTCACTACTTTATGAACGCCCTTAATTCGGTAGGCGAAAAGAAGCCGTGGTGCTTTGCGGCGCCGAACCGTTTTTGCATCAATCCCGTTTACACACGCTACAAATATATCAGCCGCACCAACGTACCGCTCCTCATGCTCAACCAGGAGGCGGATATCCGCGACTATCCCAATCTCCTGCAAATGGAGCTCGACGGCAATCTCATTGAGAGCAAGGTGCTCAGGCAGTACCCTGCCGATCCCTCGCTGAAGTTCGAATTCTTCCACGATGTGATGCTCCGTCTGCAAAAGGATCATCCCACCTATTACGCGATGGAGAAGGCGAACTTCAACACCTTCATGCCGCTGAGCGACGACTCGGCGTATTTCGTGCCATCCAACGACATTGACTGGTACCGCGACAGCGTCGAGCATTTCCTCCTGCCGCTGGCGGAGCGCTTCAAAAACAGCGACGGCACCCTCCCCACTTTCATCCAATACTACCTGATGTACGCCGTATCCGCGCGATTCCTCGCCAACATGAACAACCGCAACAAGCGCAATATGAGCGAGGAGGAGCTGGAGCTGTTCTTCCAAGCGTGCAAGAAGGTGCTCGACCTGCTCGACGACACCATCATCCTCAACGCGGGCAAGTACAAATCGCTCGGCTACAGTGAAGAGGCCGCCGAGATGTTCTATATGCTCAAATACGATACCGACCTCTATCAAATGCCGCAGCATCTGAGCGAGGGCAATGAGGACGTCACCCTCGACTGCAACGACGTTGTCATCGCCCGCATGCAGGGACAGAGAGTCGGTCTGCACGTACTTGACTACACCGACGGCAAGCTGCTGCTCGACGGCTCCTTCCGTCAGGTATTCAACCTCAACAATATCGAGCTCTATGCCGAGTGGAACGGCGAGAAGATCGTCCTCGAGGACAACGACCGCTACTCGCTGACCAAGTATTTCGGCATCAGCGCCTATAAAAAATTCACCTTCCATCTGGAGCTCCCGTTCGACAACGACCGCTCCACTCAAAGGCTGAGCTTCTTTGCCAAATACAAGAACACCCGCGTGCCGCTGCAGTACTCCTATCTGCATCACTGGGCGAAGTTCGCGGCGTCTCCCGAGGGCGGGTACTGGCGCTTCAACAAATACATGGCGACCATCAGCAACAACCGTGAGCTGGTCATCGAGCACGCCTCCGCGGGCAAGACCCTCAAGCGCGAGCTCAAATACCTGCCGCGCGTATTCATGGAGAGCAAGCGCACGTTCATCACCCGTATCGAATACTGGCTCACCCGCCCGTTCTACAAGAACAAGCGCATCTGGCTGATGTACGACAAGCTCTACAAGGGCGGCGACAGCAGCGAGTATCTGTACCGCTACTGCAAGGACAAAAAGGACGGCATCACCCGCTACTATATCATCGACAAGGACACCTCCGATTACCGACAGATGAAGGCGGACGGTCTGCATCCCGTCAAGACGGGCTCACTCAAGCACAAGATGGCGTTCCTCAACGCGGACATCGCGCTGATCACCAACTCCCAGACCTTCCCCTTCAACGGCTACAGTCTGGATAAGAGCCGCTTTATCCGCGATCTGTGCAACTTCCCGACCATGTGCCTGCAGCACGGACTGTCGGTGCAGAAATGCGCGATGGCGCAGCAGCGTATCATCGATAACACCCGTATGTACTTCATCGCCTCCAAGTATGAGGAAAAGAACCTGAACAACCACGCCTACGGCTACAAGGACACCGGGATCATCAAGATGACCGGTATCGGCAGGTATGACGGACTGATCAACAACGATCAAAAGCAGATCCTCATCACCCCGACATGGCGTATGTACAACGCGATGCCTGTCACCACCAGCGAGGGCGAGCAGCGTTCCTATAACCCCGACTTCAAGAACACGGTCTACTACCGCATCTACAACGACCTGATCAATAACCAAAAGCTCATCGAGACCGCCAAGCGTACCGGCTACAAGATCAAGTACCTGCTGCATCCGATCCTCAGTGCACAGGTGGACGACTACACGCCCGACCCGTATGTGGAGGTCATCTCCTCCGTCGGCGACATGAGCTACGAGAAGATTCTCACCGAATCCAGCCTGATGGTCACCGACTACTCCGGCGTACAGTTCGACTTTGCGTACATGAAAAAGCCGCTGGTCTACTTCCACCCCGACGAGCTGCCTGCGCACTATGACGACGGCGGATTCTTCTACGACACCATGGGCTTCGGCGAGATCTGCACCACCTCCGATATGCTGGTCGATACCCTGTGTGAATACATGGAAAACGGCTGTAAGATGAAGCCCGAGTACATCGCGAGGGTCGATGACTTCTACAACTATGACGACCACAACAACTGCGAGCGCATCTACAACGAGATCATGCAGTTCCAGCAGCAGGTGGACGTTGATAAAATGAGGAATTAGGAATGAGGAATTAGGAATTTCGGGAAAGCCTGACGGCTTTTGGATTGAAATACAGACAGACATAATGAAACGCTTGCAACTCTTTGTTAGAATTGCAAGCGTTATTGTTATGCTAAATACTAATCGGGTGTGGGCAGAGCCCGCCATTCATTCCTAATTCCTCATTCCTAATTATTTTATTCCTAACTATTTCCGTGCCTTGCGCGCTGCTCTGAGCTCCTCATAGTTCTTCGGCTTTCTCTGCATATAATCCATGAAGAAGTCACAGAACTTTCTGGTCAGGGCGCACAGCACCAGCGAGGCGATAAAGCTGCCGAAATACAGCATGATCTGTGCCTCGGGATGCTCGGCGGGGATCTTGTAGATGCGCTCCAGATAATGGTTGAGGTTCAGGTAGATCATGTAGTATTCCATCGAATACATACCGACAAACTCAAAGAAGTTGCGCAGCACGTTGCCTCTGCCGGAATGGCGGATCGAGGTGCAGATCCAACTGAGCAGCACCACCAGCGCCATCGCCGCGATCGAACCGCAGTAGCGATAGAAGAAGATGTACATCGTTTCCTGCTCCTTGGTGTAGCCGGGCACGAGCGCCTTGATGATCGGGGTGTAGTTGATCACCAGCGTCATGAACACGACGAATACCGCGAAGAACGCCCACAGCCAGTTGCTGTTGATCTCCTTTTTCTCCTTGACGAACCTGCCCGCCCAGATACCGATGACGAACGAGGGCACACGGCACAGCGCGATCTCCCACATCGAATAGAAGCCGGGCGCGATCGCTCTGCACAAAAAGGTGAGGGCAACCACCACGGCGATCGTACCGAGCATGCCCCACAGGCGGAATTTATCGATGATCCTGTAGAAGATCGGGAACACGATATACAGCGCCAAAATCAGCGAGATAAACCAGAATACGCGCTCACCCTTGATGAAGAAATAGGTGAACGTGACGCGGCTGACATATGCCAAAAGCCCGCTCTCTCTGCCGTGGACATAGCGCAGGGAAAAGTAGACCACCGAGATCAAGAACGCCGTCGGCACCACGCGCATCAGGCGCTTTTTCCAGAATACGCCCACACGGCTGTCCTTTGAGAACGAGAAGAACAAGCCTATGCCCGACAGGAACAGGAACATATCGACGCCGATATTGCCCGAGCCGCGGAAATTCTTGAAAACATCGATCAAAAATTGATTGTTGGTATACCGCTCCAATGTCAGATAATTGGAGTGGAACAGACCGATCCACAGCGTCGCCAAGCCGAAGATGACGTTGCGCGCTTCACTGATCGTAAACAGATTGAATGTTTTGCGTGATTTTGTCATCACAAACCTCCTCAAAGCCACGGTGCCGAACCCATCACATGACACGGACGCACCATAGGCATTCTACATTCCGATTATACCAACAAACCATTTTAATGTCAATTTTGTTGCGACATTGTAATCCATGAGCCGCCCGCGGTAATACAGGGATGAATATGGGTCATCCGAGAATGACGGGCGTTTCTGTTATCGAAAACGTGAGATAGGAAAAATACATTCCTGCCGTTCGTTACGTCGAACACGCGTGTTCCAGCGCCGTACCCTACAAATCAGCTGCAACATTTGCCAACTCCTCACTCCCCACATCCTCACCTCAAACGAAACATTGGGATTGCATTTTTCCTTCAAATGGTTTATACTAAATTTGTATAGACATTTTGCGGGTCAGATCGGGTTTTCGCCGACGATAACCGTCATCCGCAAAAACAAAACTATCTAGGAGTGACCACCCATGTGCAAGGAATGTGACAAAAAGACATTTTACATCACGACCCCGATCTATTATCCCTCGGGCAACCCCCATATCGGGCATACCTATACCACCGTCGCGTGTGACAGTATCGCCCGCTATAAGCGAATGCAGGGCTATGACGTGATGTTCCTGACCGGTACCGATGAACACGGTCAGAAGATAGAGGAAAAGGCAAAGGAACAGGGCATTACCCCCAAGCAGTATGTCGACAACGTCGTCGCGATCTTCAAGAAGCTGTGGGAGTACATGAACATCGACTACGACCGCTACATCCGCACCACCGACGATTACCATGTCGAGAGCGTACAGAAGATCTTCAAGGAGCTGTATGACCGCGGCTATATCTATAAGGGCGAGTACGCGGGCAAATACTGCACCCCGTGCGAGAGCTTCTGGACGGAATCTCAGCTGGTCGACGGCAAGTGCCCCGACTGCGGACGCGAGGTCATCGAGGCAAAGGAAGAAGCCTACTTCTTCAAGATGGCGCCCTTTGCGGAGCGCATCGAAAAGCTGCTCACCGAGACCGATTATCTGCGTCCCAGAACCAGAGCGACCGAGCTGGTCAACAACTTTTTGCAGCCCTCTGTCGATGAAAACGGCAACAAGACCTACGGGCTCGAGGATCTGTGCGTCTCGCGTACCTCGTTTAGCTGGGGCATCCCCGTCACCTTTGACCCCAAGCACGTCGTCTATGTCTGGATCGACGCGCTGAGTAACTACATCACCGCTCTGGGCTACGAGAACGGCGCGTATGACGACTATAAAAAATATTGGCCTGCCGACGTCCACATGGTCGCCAAGGATATCATGCGCTTCCACGCGATCATCTGGCCCGCCATGCTGATGGCGCTCGAGCAGCCGCTGCCCAAGCACCTCGCCGTGCACGGCTGGATCACCTTCAACGGTCAGAAAATGAGTAAGTCGCTGGGCAACGTCGTCGATCCGTTCATTCTCGGTGAGCGCTACGGCGTGGACGCGATCCGCTACCATATCCTGCGCGAGATGGCGCTGGGCGCGGACAGCTCGTTTTCTAACGAGATCATGATCAACCGCATCAACACCGACCTCGCCAACGGTCTGGGCAATCTTGTCAGCCGTACCGTCGCGATGATCGACAAGTACTTCGGCGGCGCTCTGCCGACCGAGCGTGAGGACGGCGACTTTGACGACGACCTCAAAGCTGTCGCCACCGCATTGAAGGCGAAGGTCGACAACTATATCGAGAACACCCAGCTCAACAACGCGCTGGAGGAGATCTTCAAGCTAGTATCCCGCGCGAACAAATACATCGACGAGACCACTCCGTGGATCTTAGGCAAGGATGAGAGCAAGCGCGCGCGCTTAGCCTCTGTCCTCTATAACCTGCTTGAGAGCATCCGTATCGCTTCTACCCTGCTGTCCGCGTTTATGCCGACCACCATGCCCAAGGTGTTCGAGCAGATCGGCGCGACCGAGTACGCGAAATATGAGGATGCGGACAAGTTCGGCGTTCTGCCGCTCGACGTGACCGTTCACCGCGGTGAAGCGATCTTCCCGCGTATCGACGTCGATAAGGAGATCGAGGAGCTCAACGCAATCATCAAGAACAATGAGCCGAAAGAGGAACCCGCTTTCGATATGCCCGAGCATAAGCCCGAGATCGCGTTCGACGACTTTGAAAAGGTCGAACTGCGCGTTGCGAAGGTGCTCGCCTGTGAGAAGGTGAAGAAAAGCAAGAAGCTCCTCAAATTCACGCTCGATGACGGCGAGGGCGAGAGAACGATCCTCTCCGGTATCGCGGAATACTACGATCCCGAGGAGCTCGTGGGCAAGAACATCGCTTATGTCGCGAACCTCGCGCCCAGAAAGATGATGGGCATTGAGAGCTGCGGCATGATCCTCTCCGCCGAGAGCGGCGACGGTCTTAAGGTCGTCACGATCGACGACAGCATCCTCCCCGGCGGAAGCTTGGTGTAAGCAAAACAATTACAGGCTCCCGATGATATGGGAGCCTGTTTCATATCAACACCAGATGTTTTGATTTGTTATTGTAGGGGAGGGGCTTGCTCCTCCCGAACATATCCAAATGATACAATGATAAGGCGAAGCATCTGCAACCCTTGCTTCGCAAATATCGCTTGCGCGATACGGGAGGAGCAAGCCCCTCCCCTACAGTACGCAGAAAGGTATCATCATGACCCTACACAACATCTTTGACGCACATGCGCATTATGACGACAAATGGTTCGACGACGACAGGAGTGCGCTCCTGTCCTCTATGCCCGAAAACGGCGTGTCATATATTGTCAACGCCGCAGTCGATCTCAAAACCGCTCACACGGCGATCGGCTACGCGGAGCAGTACCCGCATATGTACGCCTGCGTCGGCATCCACCCCGAGAACCTAGAGGGGCTCGCGGACGATTATCTCGATCAGCTGACGGAGCTGCTCAGGCACCCCAAGGTGGTGGCGCTCGGCGAGATCGGTCTGGATTACCACTGGGAGATCCCGCGGGAGCTTCAAAACCGCGTTTTTGAAGAGCAATTACAACTCGCCCGCGAACTGGATGTGCCCGTCGTCATCCATGACCGTGAAGCGCACGGCGACGTGATGGCGCTGGTGCGAAAATATCAGCCCAAGGGGCTTTTGCACTGCTACTCGGGCTCGGTCGAAATGCTCAAGGAGGTCATCAAGCTCGGCATGAGCATCTCCCTCGGCGGCACGGTCACCTTTAAGAACGCACGCGTGCCCGTCGAAGTCGCCGCGGCGGTACCGCTCGACCGACTTTTGCTCGAGACCGACGCGCCCTACCTCTCCCCTGTCCCCCACCGCGGCAAGCGCAACGACAGCCGCAACATCGCCTACACCGCACAGCGGATCGCCGAGATCCGCGGAATGGACACACAGGAGCTGATCGACATCACCACCGAGAACGCGAAACGTCTTTACGGGATCAAATAAAAAAGCCTGTCACTACTGACAGGCCACTTGACAAATCCGTATTATCGTTTATAATGAAGTTACAGGGAAAACCGTTTAGCGGTTAGCCCGAAAGATTATTGCGAATAATCGCCCTAAGTTTTAGCGGACTGCAGGGCGGTTATTTTTTTATGATCGCTATGTAACCTGTTGCTACAATCAATAGAATAATGATATATGCCAGATATTCCATAGCACCACCCCCTTTAGCGGGAGTGCTAACCGCTCAAACTTCCCTGTAACTGCGGCATTCCGCCGCAAGATCATCATAGCACATATGACCGATCCTACACAAGGTACAATGTTGTAATGCAG
>DNIP01000079.1 GCA_003499325.1 Oscillospiraceae bacterium | reverse complement strand
TACTCATTTCGGAAGCCTCCTTTGTTGCAATGGGTTATCAGATAGATCATATATGGTCTCTTCTTATTTATCTTATCATCTAAGCTGACTTTTGTAAATAAGTATTTGCATGTTTTGGCGGTTTATAGTATGATAAGCGTATGAAGATCGAGTATGTTGTTTTGGATAAAAACTTAAGAATCGAAGAATTCAAAGAAGCCGTCGCAATCCTGCCGCCCGAACGGCAGGCGAAGATCGCGCGTTACCGCTTTGAAAATGACAAGCTCCTGTCACTCGCGGCAGGGCTGTTGATTCGCCGCGCGATCGGGGAGAGCCTGATCATTTTCGGCGAGCACGATAAGCCTTATGCCGAGAGCGGGGTATATTTTTCGGTATCTCACAGCGGCTCTGTCGCCGCAATCGCGGTCGATGACGTCGAGGTTGGCTTGGACGTCGAGCAGATACCCGACGAAAGCCGCCTGAAGATCGCTGATCGGTTTTATCATCCTAATGAGCGTGCATATGTGAGAGGGGCAGAGGATCAATGCAGCGCCTTCTGCGAGATCTGGACGCGCAAGGAAGCGGTGCTCAAAATGACGGGCGAGGGGATCAGCACCGACCTGACCGCCTTTGACACCACCGCTTTGCCGCTCAGCGCTCAGCTTGATACAAGCGGCTTGAATGGCTATTGCATGTCCGTCTGTTCCGCCGAACAGCTCGGTGAGAAGAAAATTGATATTTCTAAATTAGAATTAAAAGATTTGCTGTGAAGAAAAGGGGCTATCGCGTTTCTTAGTGCGACAGCCCCTTCGTCTATTTTGTCGGTTCTTTGATCGGTTTCTTCTTTGTTGCCAGCGCCGAGATAATGCGCCTGTTTTTCACGCGCTTGACGGTGAAGATCACGTCTTGGTACTCGACGCGTTGTCCGCGGATGGGGAGTTCGCCCAACCGCTCAACGATGAAGCCGCCGACGGAATTGCTCTCGATCTCGTCATCGGGCTTGATCTCAAACAGCTCGAACAGCTCGTTCAAATCCATATCGCCCGACACTAAGTAGCGGTTCTCGCCCAGCATGGTGCAGGTGTGCTCCACATCCTCATCCTCGTCCCAGATGTCGCCGACGATCTCCTCAAGCAGATCCTCCATTGTGACGATGCCGAGAAATCCGCCGTATTCGTCGGTGACGATCGCGATATGCAGGCGGTTGGCGCGGAAATCGTTGAGGATATCGGAGAGCTTGAGGTTTTTGTAGATGAAGTGGGCGGGGGTGATCAGCTCGCGCAGATCAACATCGCCGTCGATGACCTTCTCCAGATAGTCGCGCGTATGCAGAATGCCGATGACGTTGTCGATATCGCCCTCATACACGGGGATGCGCGAATAGCGCTCGCGGATGATCAGATCATGGATCTCGTCCTTGTCGTCCTCAATATCGATCGCGGTGACGTCAACGCGCGGCGTCAATATCTCCTGCGCGGTCTTTTCGTCAAATTCCAGCGCCGACTGCACCAGCTCGCTTTCCTGTTCCTCGAGGATACCCTCCTCCTCGATGCTTTCGATGATGTATTTGAGCTCGTCCTCTGTCACGGAGGGGGAGTCCTTTTTGATATGCCCGATCTTCATCACAAGGCTTTTGATGCCCGTGAAGAAGAGTACCAGCGGGGTTAGGAGGTAGGTGAATATTTTGAGGGTGAGTCCTGTGTGCAGGACGATGCCGTCGCTCTTTTCCTTGCCGATGCACTTCGGGATGACCTCGCCGAAGGTCAGCACCAACAGCGTTGTGCCGCCGGTCGCGATCGCGGCGCCGTAGTTTTGGAACAGATTCAGGCACAGGATCGTCGCCAGCGACGAACAGCCCAGATTGACGACGTTGTTGCCGATGAGGATAGCGGTCAATGCTTTATCAAAGTTGTCGCATACCCACAGGGCATGCTTGGCGCGCTTGTTGCCGTTGTCGATCAGCGATTTGAGGCGGATGGTGTTGGCAAAGGAATATGCCGTTTCCACACACGAGAAAAAGCCGGACAGTAAAATCAATACAGCGATAACAACGCCGTATACAGCGTTAGTGCTCATTTTTCCTCCAATTTTATCGATCTATAAAGCGCGGCGTCATTTCCGCGGCAATTTCAGCTTGTTGCGATCATATACACATTAAGCATACACTATCCTCATATAATTAATATGACAATTTAGAAATATAATCATTTTTCTCTTGAAGAATTTGCAAGTTAATGGTATACTGTATGTTGGTGAATTACGATAGGGTGATACATGATTTAGTTTATCGTACACATAATAATACTAATCCTTGATAAAGGGTTTTATTAAGGATTAGTCTATCACCGAGGTGATTGTATGTGGAACGATAACGAGCTCCCTGAGGAGAATGAAAGCAACGAATCAGCCGATCAAAAGCCGCGTGACAGCGTTACCGCGATGGGCAGCGTGATCACCCATCGGGGTGAGAATATCATCTATTGCCTGACGGTGATCGGTCAGATCGAGGGGCATTATATCCTGCCGCCGTCCAACAAAACGACCAAGTATGAGCATGTGATTCCTTCATTGCTCGCCATCGACGAGGATGAGGATATCGACGGACTGCTTGTCCTGCTCAATACCTCGGGCGGCGATGTGGAGGCAGGGCTTGCGATTGCCGAAATGATTGCGGGGATGAAGAAGCCCTCGGTCTCACTGGTGCTCGGCGGCGGCCACAGCATCGGTATTCCGCTCGCAGTCGCGTGTGATCGTAGCTTCATCGTCAGCACCGCGTCCATGACGGTGCATCCGGTGCGCACCACGGGGCTGACGGTCGGTGCGCCGCAGACCTATCGGTATTTTCAGAAGATGCAGGATCGCATCATGCGCTTTACGGTCGAGAATTCTCATATCAGTGAGGAAAAGTACCGTGAGCTGGTGCTCAACACCGGCGAGCTCGTCACCGATATCGGTACGGTGCTCGAGGGCAAGGAGGCGGTCGACTGCGGCTTGATCGACGCGGTCGGAACCCTGCACGACGCGACCGACGCATTATTTGAAATGATACAAAACAGATAACAGTTAACAGATAACAGATAACGGTTCAGGGCGGGCTTTGTCCTCGCCTGATGGAGCAATCGTTCTCTGTTCTCCGTTCTCTGTTCTCTGATAATAAGGAGTTTTACCTATGACCATTATCGAAGCAATCATCCAAGGGGTGGTTCAGGGGCTCACCGAGTTCCTGCCCGTGTCCAGCAGCGGACACCTGACGATCACCCAGCATGTGTTGGGGATCAATCTGGAGGGCAACAACCTCTTCTTCAATGTCATGTTACATATCGGCACGCTGGTAGCCGTCGTCGTCTTTTATCACAAGCTGATCTGGCGGCTGATCAAGGCGTTTTTCGCGATCATCGGCGATATCTTTACCGGTAAGTTCAAGTGGAAGGAGCTCAGCGATGACAAGCGCATGGTCATTATGGTGATCATCGGGCTGCTGCCGCTGTTCCTCTTATTCCTGCCCGTGCCCGGAACGGAAATGAAGCTCAAGGATATTGTCGAGGGCATCACCGACAGTGAACGGAATTTCATCGTTGTCGGTATTTGCCTGCTGATCACCTCCGTATTGCTGTTCATCGGCAACCGTATTTCTCACAGCACGATCCCGCTCAAGCACGCCAAAAAGGGCGGCGATACCGGCCGTACCTCATTGAATGTGGTGGACGCGCTGGTCGTCGGCGTGACCCAGTGCTTTGCGACCCTGCCCGGTCTGTCCCGCTCGGGATCGACTCTCGCGGCAGGTCAAATGCGCGGACTGGAAAAGCAGACCGCCCTCGACTATACCTTTATCCTCGGCACGCCCGCGATCATTGCGGCGGCGGCGCTCGAGGGCAAGGACGCGCTGGAAGGCGGCTTTGGCGCGATCAAGGCGGATCTTGTGCCGATCATCATCGGTATGATCGTTTCCGCCGTCGTCGGCTATCTGGCGATCGCGCTCTTTAAATGGCTGTTAAAGACCGATAAGATGATCATCTTCATCGTCTATACCGCCGTCGTCGGTATCGCGGTGATCGTCATCAGTATTATCGAGCTGAATCAGGGGATCAACATCTTCTCCGGTACCCCGTTGACATAAGCGTTCTGTAGGGAACGGCGCTTGTCGACGTTCCGAAAAAGAAAGAAATCGGATGTGTTTCGCCTCATCCGAGCTTTGTGACCGATTGTCAAAAAACATCTCCGCAAAGAAAAGCATAAACAGGAATCAAAATCAAGGAAAGTCAGGAGTGATTATTTGGCTGCCAGGACTACCAAAGGCAAAGCAAGCTCCAAAAACAAAAAAACAACACCGAAAAGCACCGCGAGAGGGAACACAAGGCGATCCTCGCGCAGTGCCAAGAATGAACCCGTCAGACGCGGGCTGAATCCCCAGATCAAGGCGATCATCCTGTGCGCGGTCGGCGCACTGCTGCTCGCGCTGGTGATCATCCCCGGCGGCGCGTTCTGGAAGACCATGCGCTCCTTCCTCTTCGGCGTGTTCGGCGTATGCTCGATCTTAGTGCCGATCGTGTTCATCTACCTCGGCGTTATGACCGCCAAGGAAAAGCAGATGGCGCATAAGGGCGCCAAGATCGCCCTGTCCGCCGTCATCCTCGTGATGGTGTGCACGCTGGTCTATTTGTTCGGCAAAACCGATTTCAACGATGGCTATACATATTTTGCCGCCCTCGGCGCCGCGTATCAAAAATCCTTTGCGCTCGAGAGCCTGTGCGGCTTGCTCGGCGCGGTACTCGGCTATCCGATGCGCGCCCTGCTCACGACCGCTCCCGCCGTCATTACCTCGTT
>DNIP01000078.1 GCA_003499325.1 Oscillospiraceae bacterium | reverse complement strand
TGATCCCCGATTTCTCGGGTACGAATGTGCGCGGAATCTTGATGACCATTATGGACGCGATGGGTCAGCTCTTCTACAGTATCAGCGTGGCGATGGGTATCATGGTCACCTACGGCTCCTACTTCAAGGATAAGGATAACCTGATCAAGTCGGTCAACCAGATCGAGATCTTCGACACCATTGTCGCGTTCCTTGCGGGCGTGATGATCATCCCCGCGGTTTACGTCTTCCTCGGCGCCGAGGGTCTGGAGAACGCGGGTCCCGGACTGGTATTCGTCGCAATGCCCAAGATCTTTGCGCAGATGGGCGTTGCCGGCAATATCCTGGGCGCGGTATTCTTCATCATGGTGCTGTTCGCGGCGCTCACGAGCTGTATCTCCATCATGGAGGCGATCTGCTCGGGTATGATCGACAAGGGCATGTCCCGTAAGAAGGCGACCATCACCGAGGGCGTCATCGCGCTGGTGCTCAGCACCGTGGTATGCCTCGGATACAATGTATTCTACTTCGAGTTCAAGCTGCCCAACGGCTCCGTCGGACAGATCCTCGATATCATGGATTACCTCTCCAACAACGTCCTCATGCCGATTCTGGCGATCGGCACCTGTATTCTGGTCGGCTGGATCTTAAAGCCCAAGACGATCATCGACGAGGCGACCAAGAACGGCGAGAAGTTCGGCAGAAAGTGGCTCTATACCGCCATGATCAAGGTAGTAGCGCCGATCATGCTGGTCATCCTGCTGCTCGGCTCACTGGGCGTGTATTGATCCGTTTCCCGCAATCCCACGGGACTGTAACAACTCAATCAAAACGAATCCTGCTTCGATTTTCTGAGGCAGGATTTTTTTGTTCCGGTCAATGATTGACAATAACGTTCTCTGTTGTTAAGATAAGTGTGTCAATTCGTTCTCTATGAAACAGAGGTTAACATGAAAAAGCCATCCACATCGCTATTTAAAAGCGCTTTGATCATCTTTCTGAGCTTTCTGCTGACGTCAACGGGACATCTGGCGTGGTTGTACCACCTGATGGAGCAGACGACGGCTCAGCTCTCCCATCAGCTGACCTCGGTCGGCGGTTATCTGCTGCAGGCGGCGGGCATCGGGCTCTTTATGCTTTTGACGCGCCGAGGGCGAGTTGCGCCGCGCATCATTTTTGTCGTATCGCTGATCGTGTACGCCGTGTTTCTCGTCCCTGCCGTTTTGGGTACAAGCCTGCCTTGGACGATTCTGTTCGGGTCGATTATCAGCCTGTTCTGCGGTCTGATTGCGGGCTACTATCTGTATGAGATGACCGAGAACGCGCCCGATCCGCGCCGCGCGCTGTCCTTCGGCCTCGGCTACGGCGCCGCCACCATCGCGTCATGGCTTCTGTCGCTGGTCGGCAGCGGCGCGATCTATTACGGCGGCGGTGTTCTGATCACCTGTCTTGTCCTGACCGCGCTGACGATCACGGTTGTTTTTGTCGTCCCGACGGCGCAATATAACGAGCCTTTGCCAAATAAGCCACAGCCGAAGGATCAACTGTACAAGCTGTTATGGCTTGCCGTCGGCGTCGTGTTCCTGTTCAGCCTGGTCAACAATATCGGCTTCGCCTTTCCCGCGTCGGACGTCCAAAGCGGCGTGCATCTGGAATTCTCGCGCATGTTTTACGGTGCCGGGCTGATCGCGGCGGGCTTTGTTACCGACAAAAGCCGCAAATACGGCGCTGTCTGTGCGCTTGCCGCCTTGGTGATCCCGTTCATCCCGCTCGCGCTCAGGGGGGAGTCGATCTCCTCGACCGTATTCTGGGCGCTCGGCTATCTGGCGTTCGGCTTCTACTCTGTCTACCGCGCGATCCTATTCTCGGATATCGCGAAGGAACGCGGCCTTCTGTGGCTGTCGGCGGGCGGCTTGCTGATCGGCAGGCTCGGCGACGCGATCGGAGCAGAGATCAACGCCCTGTTCATCGGCAGAGAATCGGTGTTGGTCGTCGCGGCGGCAGTGCTGTTCGTCGCAGCGGTGTTCCTGTTCATCAAGCTGTTCCAGCTGTTGTATGTCCCTGCCGCGGCTCGGCAAAAGAGCGAGCAGGAGGTTTTTGCCGAATTCGCGTCGCGCCACGATCTCTCGGGCAGAGAACGCGAGGTGCTGCGCCTGGTGCTTGATGAAAAAACCAATAAGGAGATCTCCAACGTCCTGTCGGTGTCGGAGAGCACCGTCAAGTTCCATATCCACAACCTGCTCTCCAAAACCGGCTGTAAAAGCCGCACGGAGCTCATGAGCCATTATTATACCCATCGGAAAGAATAAGCTGTGAAAACAATCCGTCATTGCGAGGGCATGGTACGCTGTCGTCCCATGGCAATCCCGCCAATCGTGGGAACGCCGCGTCGCCTTGTCCCTCGCGATGATGACGGTAGTTTTCACGGCTTTTTGTATAATACTAAGTAGCAATAAAAAGCTTTAAAAAGATATTAGCGGAGAATTTCGCATAACAAGGCGGAGGGCGCAGGCAGGCTGGCGCCTGTCAAGACTGACAACGCAGTTATGCGGAATTCTCCGCAATAGATATTAAAGTGTTTTATTGCTACTTAGTATCAAATCGCGACCTGACCGAAACCTAACCCCCGTTTTAAGCCGATTCTACTCACACGAGAGTGCGTATCGGTCGCCGCTGTGTTATGATTAGCATGAGTAAATAGGAAAACACCAAGGAGGAATTCACGATGAAGAAACTGCTGAGCTTGCTATTGTCGCTGGCAATGCTGCTGACTGCGCTGCCGTTGAGCGCCGCCGTAGCAGGCGCCGCTGTACTGACCGACGGCGACTATACCTATGAGCTGAGAAGCGACGGTACCGCAGAGATCAAAAAGTACAACGGTACCGAGACGCGGATCACCGTGCCCACACAGCTGGGCGGGGTAGAGGTCTCAGCGATCGGCGCATATGTGTACGAAGACAACAAAACGCTCGAGAGCGTGACGATCCCCGACGGCGTCAAGTCCATCGGCGACCGCGCCTTCAAAAACTGCACCTCCCTGAGTGAGGTCAGCATCGGCGCCGGCGTCGGCATCATTATCCAAGCCGCGTTTGAGAATTGTACGGCGTTGACGTTGATCGATATCCCCGCTAACGTCAAGACCATCGAACAGTATGCGTTCACGGGCTGTACCGCACTCGAAGGTATGACACTGCATGAGGGTCTGGAGAGAATAGGGTATGATTTCCTGAAAGGGACGGCGGTCAAGTCCGTTTATCTTCCGTCCACGCTCACCTCGGCGCAATCCGCGTTCTACGGTGCGACCGCGCTCGAGGAGGTCACCTTCGGCGAGGGCTTCTCTACGATCCTGTACGATATGTTTAGCGGAAGCTCCCTGCCGTCACTGACGATCCCCGATTCGGTGACGAAGATCGACCGCGGCGCCTTTAGTAATATGCCTGAGCTCCAAGCTCTCGTGATCCCCGACTCGGTTACCGAGATCGGAGTGTACTTAGCGCCCAACTGCCCGAAGCTGACGTCCTTTACCTTCGGCACCGGCGTCGATTATATTCCCTCCAGCGCTTTCTCCGGTTGTACCGGATTGAAAGAGATCACGATTCCTTCGCACATCACCGAGCTCCACTCCAACGCCTTTGCCGGCTGTACAGGGCTGACCGAGGTGGAGATCCCCTCCAACGTGAAGAAGCTGGACAGCTTCATTTTCGGTGAGTGTACCAATCTGGCGCGCGTCAAGCTGAACGAGGGCTTGCTTGATCTCGGCAGCAGAGCCTTTGATTCTGCGGCGATCACAGAGGTGACGATTCCGAGCACTGTCACAAACGCCTCCTCGCCGTTCACCCGCTGCTCCGGGCTCAAGACGATCAATCTTCCTGATAATTTGACAACGATTTATCACGGTCTGTATGAGGGATCGGGCGTTGAGCGTGTGACGATCCCCGAGGGCGTCACCTTGATCAAGGATTCCGCGTTCCGCAACTGCTCGCAGCTCGTTGAGGTAAATCTGCCTTCAACTTTGGAGACGATCGAGCAAAACGCGTTTGAAAACTGTACGGCGCTGACTGAGATCGATATCCCCGCAAGTGTCAAAACGCTTGGAAGCTGGGCGTTAAGCGACACGTCCTCACTCTCAAAATGTACGCTTCACGAGGGCTTGGAGACGATGGGTATCGCTGTTTTTGAGAACAGCGCGCTGACTTCGATCTATGTTCCTGCAACGTTAAAAAATACCCAGTGGCCCTTTGATCGCTCCAATATCACCGAATTCACCCTCGGCGAGGGTATCACCGAGATACCTGAGGCGCTGTTCAAGGGCTGCAAGCTGATCACCGAGTTTACCATTCCCTCTACGGTCACAAAGATCGGCAACGTTGCCTTCTCCGGCTGCACTGCGCTTGAAAGGGTCAATATCCCCGACAGCGTCAAGGAGATCGGCAACGGCGCCTTTGAGGGTACCACCTCCCTGAAAGATATCACCCTCCCCAATCAGCTCGAATCGATCGGCTCCCATGTGTTCCGTTACAACAGCGGCGTTACCTCCCTCCGTTTTCCCGCTTCCATCAAGCGGGCGGATTGGCCTCTTGATGACTCTCATATTTCGACAGTCACCTTCGGAGAAGGCATCACCGCTTTGCCTGCCGATATGTTCCACGGCGCCGATTATGTCAAAAAGGTGAAGATCCCCTCCACGGTCACCTCGATCGGCAACGACTGCTTCAGACAATCCGCGATCGAATCTGTCACTATCCCCGACAGCGTGGAGACCATCGGCAATAGTGCGTTTAACGATTGCAGCAGCTTGTATGCTGTGAAGATCGGGTCGGCCGTCAGCAAGCTGCCGCAATACTGCTTTGCGAACTGTCCTGTGTTGCAGAATGTCGAGATTCCTGAGACCGTCACCGAAATGGGAGACGGCGTGTTCTATCGCACGGGATTGGCGTTCGCCAAGCTGCCGCAGTCGATCCATACGATCCCCGGTCATACCTTTGAGAACTGCGCCGAGTTGACGGAGGTCGCGTGCTCCGATGAGCTTGTCAGCGTCGGCGACAGCGCGTTCTATAACTGCCCGAGCCTTGTGACCCTGCGCTCCGCGGCTCAGGACGTCGATTTTGTCAACAGCAGCTTTGACAAGTGCCCCAAGTTTTTCGACAAGCGCTTCGACGTATACAACCGACAGAAAACCGCGGTCGAGTCCACGAGCAATATCGGCATCAAACAGACCCTGCTGCATTTTGCGCTGCGATATGATATCCGCGATGACTGGGCGGAGCAGGATCTTGTGATGAACAGGCTCTATCTCGAGCTGCCCGATAACCTGGATATCATCCCGCAATCCTTCGCGGCGGAGGGCTTTGATTTTGACGCCGACGCGTATCACGGCGATTACCGCACCTTTGAGATGACGAATGGCAAGTCGAGCGGCGTTCTGCGCTTCTCGGCGTATCTCAAGGGCGATCGGAACAGCCTCAAGGATCTCGCTGCGAGCGTGGAGTTCCGTTACAAGGGAAAATACTTCAACAAATCGCTGGGCAGCCTCAAGCTGACTAACTCGAAGCTCTCTCTGTTCGCGTCGAGCAAGGTCACGGACACGAGCACGGTCGTGTCGGGCTATTCCGCCTTTGCGGGCAAGGATGTGAAGATCACCTTCACCCACTTGGGCAGCGACGGCTCAAAGGGCGAGAGCATCACGCATACCGTCGCCCCCAACAAGCATACGGGCAAATATATCTCCGATCCGCTCAGCATTGTCGCGGACGATGATACCGCGGCCGACGGCGATCGGTTCGAGGTCTATGCCGAGTGCAACGGTGAAAAGACCGAGACCTTCTCCTTCATTTACCTGAAAAATGCCGTCACGGTAGAAGAAGCGATCGAGACCGTGAATATCACCAAGTTCACCGCGCCGGGCAAGACCAATATCTCGCACGACGATCAGGCGAATACCTTTGATATCACCAATATGTTCACCAAAGGTGCCAGCCCCGTTGTGGTGCTCAATCCCTCCGAGATGCTGCAATTCAAGTTCAAGCTCAACAATGATGAAAATGTCTCGGACGTCATCCTGATGAGCAACCGTGACGGCAACTGGCAGTTCATGCAGCTGTTCTATGACGCGGGCAGCGATATGTGGATCGGCGAGGGCAACTTCGATATCCTGGATCACCACCTCGTGCCCGGTCAGTACAACCTGCCCGGAGAGCTGCATCTGTTCTATTACTACGGCGAGCGCATGGATACCTATCGCTCCCATTATTACGGCAAGGCAGCAGCGCCTGCCGCAACGGGCGCTGCCGTCAAGGAGCTCGCTCCCGTCAGCGCCACCGAGCCCGACGAGAACGAGGATGATGAGGAGGATGAGCCGTTCTATTATGATAAGGACGGTAAGCCCCACGGCAAGCTCCCCGATTATCGTGACACCATCCGTGAAACGGCAAAGGATATCTTCATCGATATCGTGACAGGCGACGTCAAGGGCGCCATCAGCGACACCACCGTAGGCGGGCTCAAAGCGCTCTGGGAGTGGGGCAATAAGGATAACAACTTCTTCAAGATGACCCACCACGGTTACAGCATCGGGCCGGACGGCATGATCGTCTTTCCGGATGATCACGTCGGCATGGTCGACCCGAACAGCATGCAGCGCAATGTTATCGACCCCTCCGGTATCGTGTATGAGGCGGTAAGAGGCAACCGTGTCGAGGGCGCGACCGCCACCATCTATAAGCTGAACACCTCGACCGACGAATGGGAGGCTTGGAACGCCGCTGATTTTGAGCAGCAGAATCCCATTTTGACCAACAACGAGGGCGCTTACGCATGGCTCACCGATGTGGGCACATTCAAGGTGGAGATTACCAAGGACGGCTATGAGACCGTCACCTCCGAGCCGTTCGATATCCCTCCCGAGAAGCTGGGACTCGATTTCAGCCTGGTCGACAAAACCACTCACCCGACCGTGAAGCTTATCAAGAACGCCGATGCTGACGGCTATACCCTCAAATTCAGCAAGTTCATGCAGGCGGATACGATCAACGCCGACAGTATCACCTTTGAGGGGCTCGATGATGTGAGCATCACGCCTGTTTTCCTCGATGAGGGCGATCTCTACACCGATACCTTTAGCGTGACGGGTACACGCGGCGGCGCTGTTCCGTCGGTCACTGTGAAGGATACGGCGCTCAGCTACAGCGGCGTCAAGGCAACTCCCATGACCATCCACGCCATGGGCGCGATCCTCGGTGATGTGGACGCTGACAGCAAGGTGAGCGCGACGGACGTTACCTACCTGCTGCGATTCTGCGCTCAGATGGAGGATATTCCGATGGAAAAGGAGATTTTCGATCAATGCGGCGACGTCAACGGCGACGGAGCCGTGACTGTCGAGGACGCGACGCTGATCCAGCTCTTCATCGCGAGGATCGACATTTCCTATCCCGTAGGAGAACCTATTGAATAATTAAGATACGGGGCTATCGCATGAAGCATAGTGATAGCCCCGCTTTTTCATTTCTACAGCAACAGACGGTTGCTTGCAATCTGTAGGGGTTTGTATTATACTAAGTAGCAATAAAAAGCTTTAAAAAGATATTAGCGGAGAATTTCGCAGAACAAGGCGGAGGGCGCAGGCAGGCAGGCGCCTGCCAACTCTTGGGGTCCCCATAACGCCCCGCGTTATGGGGAGAGGAGGAGCCGCAACACGAGGTCAAGGCATACCAACCGGATATGCCTACCGAGTGCAGCGAGCGACGACGAAACGCAGTTATGCGGAATTCTCCGCAATAGATATTAAAGTGTTTTATTGCTACTTAGTATTAGAATGTGTACAAAGGAGGTGCTTTTATGGACACAAAAGACGTGATCTATGAGCTCAGGACAAAGAACGGACTGTCGCAGGATGAATTGGCGGAAAAGGTATTTGTCACACGGCAGGCGGTGTCTCGATGGGAGAACGGCGATACCGTTCCGAATACGGAAACGCTCAAGCTGCTCTCAGGGCTGTTCCGTGTTTCTATCAACACGCTGCTCGGTTCTCCGCGTCAGCTCATTTGTCAGTGCTGCGGTATGCCGCTGGAGGACAGCATCATCGGCAGGGATCGGGACGGGGCGCTTAACGAGGACTACTGCCAATGGTGCTATGCCGACGGACAGTACACCTACAGCGATATGGACGAGCTGATCGACGTGTGTATTCCCCATATGGCAAAGGAGGGCTTTACCGAAGAGCAGGCGCGCGCATATATGAAGCAGAAGCTGCCACAGCTCGATTATTGGAAGCGGTATGAACAGCTCAGCGACAACGGCGAGTTTGAGCGATTCAAGCAAGAGTTAATCAAGGAAATCAATGACCTCCATATCGAGGGTATGCCGAAGGTCGAGCGGTTGAACGCGCTTGTCGGCAGCTATGTCAATCTCGCCTACCCGCTGCCAAGCGGTATCAGTGCAAGGTTCCTGGACGATAACACCACCTATCTCGGCAATCAGCTCGAATCGGATCTCGGCGGCGAACGCTGCTTCGGTGTTTTGGCAAATATGGACTTTATCCTGATCAGCACCTATGAAGCGGAGGGCAAGAATCCGGAGCTCTTACTCTACAAGAAAAGATAAAACAGCTCGGTCAGCAGTCATCATCGAAACTGCTGACCGATTTTTGCATATTGATAAGCTAATAATCGTTAGCTATAATAAAGCTAAAGAATGTTAGCTTTTGTTCCGGGAGGAACGTTTGGCAACGAAGGATCGATCAACGGAGAAAACAAGATGAAAGATTATGAAGCGGTCTGCGACTTTTTGATCGAGCTGAACCGCGAGAATCAATACCATATCAACTGGAATTGGGCGCGGTTCGAGTGGATGACGGAGCATCCCGAGTTTGACAAAGGTCTGATAAACTCTATCGGGCTTTGGATGGATGGCGGGAGGGTTGTCGGCGCGGCGATCTATGATATGTATTTCGGCAAGGCGTTTGTCGGCGCTCTGCCCGCATACAGTGCGCTTTATCCCGAGATCCTCGACAGCGACCTGCTGATCTGGAGCTATCCGCTCTACTGCTACGGTATGCCCGCGCCGCTCAAATCCCTGCTCGACCGCACCCTGCCGCTGAGCAGTATGGCAATGCACAAGGTCGGTGACCGCTATGAGCATGTCGGTCAGCGTGATTTTACACATCTGCATTATGTCATGATCTGCGGCTGCGGCTTCCCGAACAGCAAGCAAAATTTTGAGCCTGCCGTCGCGCAGTTTAAGCTGTGCTTCCCCAACAATCACACCATCCTCACCGTCCCCGAGAGCCCGATGTTCAATGCTCCCGAGGCGCAGACAGTTACTATGCCGCGACTGGAGAAGATCAAAGAAGCCGGCAAGCAGTTCGCCGAGCGCCTCGCCATCAGCGACGGCCTGATGCAAGAGATCACCTCGCCGATGATCCCCGAGGAGCAGTACGCCGCAATCGTGAATGGATCGGTTCGTTAAGCCGGCGCCATGAATCAATGAATAATCGGCAGGAGCAATCCTGCCGATACCTTTTGTGGAGTATTAATATAATCGGAAAAGAATGAAGCGACCTTATGAATTTAGCGGTATCACCGAGCGTACTATGTAACAAAAAACTGCGTACTTGAAACACTATTTAGATATGGTATAATAAATGTACCGAATAAAGAAGGTGATTCAAATGGGCGTTTACAACGCGCTGAAGAAAGCAATCGAAAAGAATCCTGATAAAACGATCATATTTGATGAAGTCAGAGCCTTGACAGCAAAGGAATTTGATCTGCTGATCGATACCATTGCCGTTATGCTGCCTAAAGGCGCAAAAAGGATCGGCGTGATGATGGATCATTCTGTCGAGATGATCGCGGCGATCTTTGCCGTGCTGAAAAGCGGCACGGCGTATATTCCCGTTGAGCCGTCCTTTCCGCAGGAGCGTATCGCGTATATGATGGAGGAAGCACAGGCGGATTGCATCATCACGAATACAAAATATCGTGAAATGGGAAAGGCGTTTTCGAAAATCATCGTTGACAGCGGCATGACTATCAATGAAAATGCCGATCTTCCCGCTAAGGATATGGAAGAAAACAACCTCGCGTATATCCTCTATACCTCCGGCTCAACGGGCAAGCCGAAGGGCGTATCCGTGACGCATAAGAACCTTTTGCATTATGTCAACGCTTTTCAAGCGGAGTTTCATCCTACTGAAAACGATATTATGCTGCAATACTCGGTCTGCTCTTTTGACATCTTTGTTGAGGAGGTGTTCACGACGCTGCTGTCGGGCGCGGCGCTTGCGATCCCGTCCGATGACGATAAAAGCAGTATTGAAAAGCTAATGAGGTTTATCGACAATAACAAGGTCACGATGCTCAGCGGCTTTCCGTATCTTTTACAAGAGATGAACGGCTTGGACAGTATTCCGCATTCTCTCCGACTTTTGATCAGCGGCGGCGATGTGCTTCGTCAAAGCTATGTCGATCAACTTGTTGATCAAGTCACCGTTTATAATACCTACGGCCCGAGCGAGACGACCGTTTGCGCCTCCTACTATAACTGTTCAAACGGTTACGCGCTCGAGGACGGCACCTATCCGGTCGGCAAAGCTGTGCAAGGTACATCCATCAAGATAATGGATGAAGGCGGTAAAGAGGTGACGGACGGCGAAATGGGAGAGATCTGTATTTTCGGCGGCGGCGTATCGCAGGGATATATCGGCGACAGGGCGGAAGAAAACAAAGCCTTTGTCATCCTCGACAACGGCGAGAGAATGTATTGCAGCGGCGACCTCGGCTATCTCCTGCCCGACGGCAATCTCGCCTTTGTCCGCAGGAAGGACACACAGGTGATGATCCTCGGCAAGCGCGTGGAAGCCGACGAGGTGCAGAGCGTTATTCTCGGCTATCCCGACATTCATCAGGCGGCGGTGGTGCCTTATACCGACAGCGGCAACCTTTCCTATCTGGTCGCCTACATTGTTCCCGAAAATGATCGCTTTGACTTGACGGCGCTCAAGGAATATATGACAATGTATTTAACGGAGTTTATGATCCCCGAATTCTTTGTGACGCTCGATAAATTGCCTCTGACCGCCAACGGTAAGCTCGATAAGGACAGCCTGCCTGTACCGAAAAGAGTCGAGGTGAAAAACGTGAAGATACAAGACCTCGATTTGCTGCTCGATTGGCGCATGGAGGTACTGAGCCATGTTTTCAGCGAGGAATTCAAGTCTTTGACAGCGGAACAGATCGAAACGATCCGTGAGAATAACCGCCGATATTATTTAAGCGAAATGCCGAGCGGCGGTCACATCGCCTGCTTTGCGTACAGCGGTACTGAGATCGTCGGCTGCGGCGGCATTTGTATCTATGAAGAAATGCCCTCGCCCGATAATCTCGGCGGTAAATGCGCCTATTTGATGAGTATTTACACACGACAGGAGTACCGCCATCAGGGTATTGCGACAAGGGTGGTCGAGCATTTGATCGGCGAAGCCAAAGCGCGGAGCATCGAGAAAATCTACCTTGAAACCTCGGCGGACGGTGAGCGAATGTATCGTAAGCTCGGGTTCAAGGATATGAAAGGATACATGAAGCTATGAGTAATCAAAAGGAATACATGAGCTATGAGGAATACCTCGTCAAGCTAAAGCAGGGCATCGTCACCGAAAACGGCAATTGTCCCGTAACCCCCCTGCTCGTCATGCTGCAGGGCAAGTGGAAGGCACAGCTGATGTACGAGATGTGCATTTATGATACCGTGCGCTTCGGTCAGCTGAAAAAGGATTTGCCCGGCATCACCAACACCATGCTGACAAAGTCACTTCGGGAGCTGGAGGGCGACGGCTTGATACGTCGCGAGCAGTTCAACGAGATTCCGCCTCATGTGGAATACTCCTTAACACAGATGGGAAAAGACCTGATCCCCGTATTCTACGCCATCATGAACTGGGGCTTTCAACATGAGAACGAGCTATATAAAGAGGAGCAGTCATGAATATCCAAGGAAAGACAGTCAATATTTTTAAAGCAGAGAATACTGACGCACCGCTTATCATTCTCAATAACTATATGAAAAGCAACGGCGAAATCTATAAAAAGTGCAAGGAGCTTGGCTGTCCCGATTTTACACTCGTTGAGATCAGCGGGCTGAACTGGGACGACGATATGTCGCCGTGGCCGATCCCACCCATCAGCGAGAACGACACGCCCTGCGGCGGCAAGGCGGACGAGTATCTCGAGCTGTTGCTAAACGAGATCATTACCGCCGTAAAATCCGAGTTGAACGCTGAGCCGAGGTCAATTATGCTCGCGGGCTATTCTCTCGCCGGTTTGTTCGCATTATACGCCGTTACAAAGTGCGATCTGTTCACGGCGGTCGCCTCCTGCTCGGGCTCGATGTGGTTCCCTGATTTCAAGGAATATATCATGGAATATGACGCTGCAAAACTGCCGAAAACGATCTACTTCTCCCTCGGTGACAGAGAAGCGCATACAAAAAATAAAATCCTCCAAACCGTGGAGGACAACACAAGAGCCATCGAAAAGTACCTTGCCGAGAAGGGAATCAACACTTTATTCGAGCTGAACAAGGGCAATCATTTTCAGCAGGGAGCGCTGAGAACGGCAAAGGGCATCAAATGGATATTGGAGGAATCGAAATGAGCGTCGTGATCAAGGAGATCGAAACAAAGGGCGTGATGACAAAGTCCAATCTGCCCGTGTCGGATTATTCCGTCAATCCATATGTCGGCTGCGTTCACGGCTGTAAATACTGCTACGCCAGCTTTATGAAGCGCTTTACCAATCACCCCGAGCCGTGGGGCGATTTCGTGGACGTAAAGTATTGGATGCCCATCAAGAATCCGAAAAAGTACGCGGGTAAAGAGGCGTTCATCGGCTCTGTTACCGACCCATACCAGCCGTGCGAAAAAGAGTACGGCCGCACCCGAGAATTACTCGAACAGCTTCAGGGCAGTGGCGTGAATATCAGTATCGCTACCCGCTCCGACTTGGTGCTGAGAGATTTGGATCTGATCAAAACCTTCCCGAACGCGCGCGTATCGTGGTCGATCAATACGCTGGACGAGGGCTTCCGCAAGCAGATGGACAGAGCCGTCAGCATTGAGCGCAGGCTCAACGCGATGAAGCAGTTTTATGAGGCGGGCGTACAGACGACATTATTTATCTCACCGATCTTTCCGGGCATCACCGACCCGAAGGAGATCATTTCAGCGGCAAAGGATTTCTGCAATCTTGTTTGGTTGGAAAACCTGAATCTGCGCGGCGACTACCGCGCAAGGATCCTCAACTGGATCCATGAGAATCGCCCCGAGCTGGATGGCTTATATAAGGAGATCTACACCTACAAGGATCGCTCCTACTGGTATGCTCTCGATGAAGAGATGAAGGAATTTACCGAAAAGAACCATTTGCCGTATCTCCGCGACGACGACAGCAAGCGCTCCGACTTCGGCGAGCCGCCTGTCGTGGTCAATTACTTCTTCCATGAGGAAGTAAAGAAATCAGCAAAGAAGAATCAATAGTTTTTCAGATCTATACGGAGGTCGCGGGGTCAAAACAGGGGTCGGATAGAAATTTATCAAAAAAACCTCTAATGTGACGGTTGTGTGAAAGATATCTGAAAGCTTTGTGAGAATTATTGCAACTCCTTTTTATTATATGTATGATGAAAATGGAATCCCGAACGGACCATAGTTCAACTAAATGAAAGGAGATTCACTATGACACGAAAAATCTTATCCGTAATACTGGCGCTCATGCTGGTACTCACCCTTACCGTTCCGGCTATGGCGGCATCGGTTGATACAACTGATACTGCTGCTGTTGCGGAGCAGAGCGCTGTGCTGACCTTATCAAACAGCGGTATCACCGAGACCCAAGCGGGCAGCGGCTACGCCATCGACGGCACCACGCTGACGATCACGACGGCGGGCACCTACCGTATCGGCGGCACCTGCACCGAGGGCGCGATCATCGTCAGCAAGGGGCTGAGCAACGTCACGCTCATTCTCGATAACCTGACGCTCTCGTCCTCGACGACCGCGCCGATCGTCGTCAAAAAGTCTGCGACGGTCAACATCCACCTCGAGGGTACCTCTACCCTCACCGATAACGAGGATCCCGCGAACGAGACCTCGACCGATACGACCGTAGCCGAAGCCTTTGAGGGCGCGGCAATCAAGGTCAAGAGCGGCTCCTCGGTGACCTTCTGCGGCGATGGAGATCTGAATGTTGTCGCCAACGCGAAGAACGGTATCAAGGGCGGCTCGACAGCCGAGCTGTTTTTCAATCAGAGCGGCACGATCAATGTCAGCGGAAACGCAAAATATTATGGCGCGACCACCTCGGGAGCAGCGGTCAACAACGGTATCGGCTGTGACGGCAGTATCGTCATCAATCAGGGCACCTATGTCATCAAAGCCGCGAACGACGGCATCAAGAGCGCTCCCGACGCGACCGACGAAACCGAGGGAACGGTCATCGACACCGACTCGGCAGGCACCGTCACCATCAACGGCGGCACCTTCGACATTGACGTGGACGGCGACGGCATTCAAGCTGACACCGCGCTGAACATCAACGGCGGCTCTTTTGATATCCGCACGTGGAAGGGCTACAGCGTGTGGAACGACACCCTCGCGGATGAATACAGCTGTAAGGGCTTGAAGGCGTCCGGCGACCGTGCCGAAGAGGCAGGCATTGAACCTGCATTGAATATCACAGGCGGCAGCTTTACACTGAATACAGGCGACGACGCAGTCCACTCCGATGCGTATGTGACCGTGACAGGCGGCACCTTCACCATTCAGACAGGCGACGACGGTATGCACGCCGACACTTCTCTGACGATCGGCAGTGAGAATGGCTTAACGCGTGATCCCGATATCACGATCAACAACTCTTATGAAGGCCTCGAGGGCGGTACCATCTACATCTATTCCGGCCGTCAGTATGTTGTCGCGAGCGACGACGGCGTGAACGCGGCAGGCGGCAGCACCAGCGGCACCGATCCCGGCGCGGGCGGCGGCAATACCTTTAACCCCGGCGGCGGCCCCGGAGGACGTCCCGGCAGTGGCGGCGGTTTCAATCCCGGCGGCGGCTCTACCACCACAGGCAACTATAATATCTACATCTACGGCGGCGATCTGTACGTCAACTGTGACGGCGACGGTCTGGATTCCAACGGCGGCTTGTACCTCTACGGCGGCACCCAGGCAGTGTTCAGTATGAGATCGGGCGGCGACAATTCTCCGATCGACGCTGACGGCACCATTTCGATCCAAGGCGCTTCGCTCTTTGCGGCAGGCTCCAGAGGCGTTGACGGCTCCGCGCAGTCGAGCTGGTTCGGCAGCAATCAGAAGTACACCTCAAGCACCACCAGCTATACAGCAGGCAGGATCGTCAACACTAAGGCGGGCAGCAGCGGCAGCGTTGTTTTCAGTTATACATTGCCTAAGGCGGTCAACTTCGTTTTAGCTTCCTACCCGACTTCCGTATCGAGCAGTACGCCTTCTATCACTACAGCAACAAACGTAACGGCGTGCAAGGGCGGCTCCCGCAGTCACAGCTGGAACTCCGGTACGGTTACGACCGCGGCGACCACCACATCTACCGGCATGATGACCTACACCTGTACCAAGTGCGGCGCGACTGAACAGCAGACGATCCCCATGACCGTATCTGTCGACGCCTGCGATCATTCCGTCGAGCAGGAAGCGATCATCGACATGGGCTACACCGTGACCTTCGCGGGCGACAGCGGCGTTGACGCTATTACCGTCTATCAAACGCAGGATTATACCGGCGCGTCCGAATCCGTTTCCGCGACAGGATCGACCGTATCGCGCAGCAGCGATACCGGAGAGCCTGACTCCTCCGGCAGCGGTCAGGTCAACTTCACTATCGTTCTTAAGGACGGTTACGCGTTAGACAGCGTTTCGGTAACCGACGGAACCTATAAAAATATCAAAGGTCCGACCGATACAGGCGTTGCGAACACCTACCGTATCACCAAGGTCAGCGCAGATACCACCATCACCATCACGACCGTTCAGTGCGAACACGGCACGCTCCAATCCGGTACAACACCCACATGGTCATGGAGCGATGGCTACGGCACGGCGACATTGTCCTATACTTGCGCCGATTGCGGCAATACTGTG
>DNIP01000084.1 GCA_003499325.1 Oscillospiraceae bacterium | reverse complement strand
TGATGATGGCGTTGAAGCTGTCGCGATTCTCCGCTCTCTCGATCGCCGCACAGTCGGTACCGATGATCTTCACGCCTCTGTCCATGAGGGGCTGGGCAAGGTTGATTGCGGTCTGACCACCTAAACTGGCGATCACGCCCTCGGGCTGTTCAAAGTCGATGATCGCCATAACGTCCTCGGGAGTGAGGGGCTCAAAATAGAGCTTGTCGGCTGTCGTATAGTCGGTGGAAACCGTCTCGGGGTTATTGTTGATGATGATGGCTTCATAGCCCGCGCGGCGGATCGTCTGTACCGCATGGACGGTGGAGTAATCAAACTCAACACCCTGACCGATACGGATGGGGCCCGCGCCGAGCACGATGATCTTCTTTTTGTCACTCAGTCTGGACGCGTTCTCTCCCGTGTAGGACGAGTAGAGATACGCGATATATTTGCCTGTATGCAGGGTATCGACCATCTTAAAGATCGGGGTGATACCGTTTTCTTTTCTGGTATGGTAAATGTCGATCTCGGGAGTCTCCCAAAGCGAAGCGATATATTCATCGGAGAAGCCCATGATCTTGGCAGCTTTAAGGGTCTCGATATCACCCTTGTTCGCCTTTAAGGTGCTCTCCATCTCGACGATCTTTTTGAAGCTCTCGAGGAACAGCTCGGTGATCATGGTGACCTCATGGAGCTTTTCGATCGAGGTACCGCGGCGGAGCAGTTCAAATACCGCATAGACGTTATCATCCTTGAACTCCTTGATATAATCAAACAGCTCGTCATCGGAGAAGGAATCGAACTTTGCGAGGTGGAAGTGGCACACGCCTGTCTCCAGAGAACGGACGGATTTCAGGCAGCACTCCTCGAGCGTGGAGCCGATGCCCATGACCTCACCGGTCGCCTTCATCTGGGTGCCGAGGGTGTTGGGCGCGTCGGCAAATTTATCAAACGGAAAACGCGGGAACTTCGCGACGATATAATCGAGCGAAGGCTCGATCGCCGCCGTACCGCCCGCTACGGGGATCTCCTCGAGCGCCATACCCATGGCGATCTTCGCGGTAACGCGGGCGATCGGATAACCCGACGCCTTGGAGGCGAGCGCCGAAGAGCGCGACACTCTGGGGTTGACCTCGATCAGGTAGTATTCACTGGAATTCGGATTCAGCGCAAACTGGACGTTACAGCCGCCCTCGATCTTCAACTCACGGATGATCTTGATTGCGGAGTCGTTGAGCATTTTGAGATCATGATCGTTCAACGAAAGGATCGGCGCGACAACGATGCTGTCGCCGGTATGCACGCCGACGGGATCGACATTCTCCATGCCGCAGATGGTGATCGCGGTGTCGTTGGAGTCACGCATGACCTCGAACTCGATCTCCTTATAGCCCTTAACGGACTTTTCGATCAGCACCTGATGCACGGGGCTGAGCTTGAACGCGTTGGTACCGATCTCGATCAGCTCTTCTTCATTGTCGGCAAAGCCGCCGCCTGTACCGCCCAAGGTAAAAGCAGGGCGCAGGACAACGGGATAGCCGACCGCCTTGGCGGCTTCCTTCGCTTCATCAAGGTTATAGGTGATCTGCGACGGGATGACCGGCTCGCCGATCGACTCGCACATTTCCTTGAACAGCTCTCTGTCCTCGGCGCGCTCGATACTCTCGGAGGAGGTACCGAGCAGCTGTACGCCGCATTCCTTGAGGATGCCCTTGCGCTCGAGCTGCATGGCGAGGTTCAGACCCGTCTGTCCGCCGATGCCGGGGACGATCGCGTCGGGGCGCTCATATCTGAGGATCTTTGCGACATATTCGAGGGTGAGCGGCTCCATATAGACCTTATCCGCGATCTGGGTATCGGTCATGATGGTAGCGGGGTTAGAGTTACACAGGATAACCTCATATCCCTCTTCCTTGAGCGCCAGACACGCCTGGGTGCCGGCGTAGTCGAACTCGGCAGCCTGACCGATGACGATCGGACCCGAGCCGATGATGAGTACCTTTTTCACATCTGTTCTTTTTGCCATTTTTCATACCTCCAAATTTTCATCTATATCAATCTATCAAACAAATTTGTAGGGACGAGCCTTGCTCGTCCGCGGACGGTCATTGACCGCCCCTACGATTTATATGCTGTACACCTTAACGCCGTCTTTGACGGTCATCAGGCAAACGCCGTTGAGCTTCCAACCCTCAAAGGGTGTCGCCTTACCCATCGACAAAAAGTCGGCGGGATCAACGGTGAACTCCCTGTCCAGATCCCAGATTGTATAATCATTTTTCTTTATCGGAATATTGAAGCGCTCGCGCGCGTTGAAAACCAACAGCTCCATCAGCCTGTCCATCGTGATAAAGCCCGTCTTGACGAGCTTGGTATACAGCACGGGGAACGCAGTCTCAATACCGACGATACCGAAGGCGGATTTCTCCAGCCCTCTCGCCTTTTCCTCTGCGCTATGCGGCGCGTGATCGGTGGAGATCATGTCGATCGTGCCGTCCTTGATGCCTTCCAAAAGCGCCTCGCGGTCAGCCTTATCTCTGAGCGGCGGATTCATCTTGAAGCGGCCGTCCTCCTTGAGATCGCTGTCATCCATGACAAGGTAATGCGGCGCAGTCTCACAGGTGATATCCACGCCCTCTGCCTTTGCCCTGCGGATCAGCTCGACGCTCTCCTTGGTCGAGATATGGCACACATGGTAGCCGCAGCCGGTCTCTCGGCACAGCTCGATATCACGCTTGATCGGTCCCCACTCACTCTGTGAGCCAATTCCGCGGTGACCGTGCGCTTTGGCGTAGATGCCGTCATGGATATAGCCGCCGTGCAGCAGGCTGTTGTCCTCGCAGTGCGCGACGATCAGCTTGCCGAGCGCCTTCGCTCTTTGCATCGCTTCTTTCATCATCGCTTCATCCTGCACGCCTCTGCCGTCATCGGAGAAGGCGACAACATCCTTTGCCATCCCCTCAAGGTCGGCAAGCTGTTCTCCCCTCTCGCCCACGGTGATCGCACCATAGGGCAGTACGTCGATCACCGCATCGCGCTCGATGATATCGAGCTGCTCGCGCAGATGCTCAACGCTGTCGGGCACGGGGTTCAGGTTCGGCATCGTACAGACGGCGGTGTATCCGCCGCGTGCCGCCGCCGCCGAACCGGTGGCGATTTTTTCTTTATAAGAAAATCCCGGCTCGCGAAAATGCACATGCACATCACAAAAGCCGGGAAAGGCAACAATATTATCGGAGCACTGCGAAAAGTCCTCAGGGCAGATAAGCGCGCTGTCGACCGAGGGCAAAAAGTCATTTTTTTCGATTCTCTTACAAGCATATATCTTCATACCGCTCATATCGGAATACTCCTTTCGTTTATCGGGTTATCGCTTGGTATTTCCGCGTCGTCAGCTACACACCGACTCCTCGCAATGACAATTGTTTACGAAAAAACGACCCCCGA
>DNIP01000150.1 GCA_003499325.1 Oscillospiraceae bacterium | reverse complement strand
ATTGGTACCTATGAAAAATATGGGGGTGCGTAAGCGCGTGACTTGGTAGAGCGCTTGGTTCGCATTCAAGAGGTCAGCGGTTCGAATCCGCTTATCTCCACCAGAAAAATAACCGCTTGTTCATAACGAACAAGCGGTTATTTTTTTTGCTTATTATGCGGTTATCGGATAGCTCTCTGTCTCCTCCATGCCGAGGAAGAACCGGCGGATATTCATATTCAGCTCGATGTTCAGGTCGTAGTTGCGATAAACATCAACGCGTTTGATCATCGAATTGACGATCATCTTTTTCGCCTCGATGGACGCGCTGTCATACACGCTCAACCAAGAGATGATCTCATCATATCTTGCTTTTCGCGCACATCCTTTGAGAAGATCGGTCCCACTCCGTCCGACTGCCGCAAAATCCCTGTCTCCGGTACGAAAAGCATTGACAAAGAAGACGCTGTAGGATAGAATGAATTGCATAAATATACAAGCGGCAAACCACCTCGAACACCGAAACAGGAGAGTAATATGAAACGGATCAATATTGTCAACGGACCTCAAGGCGCTTCTCAGATCATCCTCGGATGTATGCGGATGCCGGCGCTGAATACAGATGATGCGGCGAACCTCATACGCACAGCCTTTGAGCTGGGGATCAACTTCTTTGATCACGCCACCTGCTACGGCAGGGACGGTGAGGCGGAAACACGCTTCGGAAACGCGTTTCCCAAAACAGGAATCCGCCGTGAGGACGTCTATATCCAGAGCAAGTGCGGCATTCTTTCCGAAAAGGGTGAGTTTAACTGGTCAAAGGAGACCATTATAGAAAGCGTCAACGACAGCCTGCGCAGGTTGAAACTCGATTATCTTGACGCGCTGCTGCTGCACCGTCCCGACCTCTTGTATGAGCCGGAACAGATCGCTGAGGCGTTCGATGAATTGGAGAAGAGCGGCAAGGTGCGCTTTTTCGGTGTGAGCAACGTTCCGACGATGATGCTCGAGGTGTTGAGAAAATATATCCGTCAGCCGCTTGTGATCAACCAGCTTCAATTCTCGCTGGATCAAAGTCAGCTCATCGATCAAACGCTTTATGTCAACAATCTTACTTCAGAGCGCTCGATCGACCGTGACAACGGCACGCTCGATTACTGCCGTCTGCATGACATCACCGTTCAGGCATGGTCGCCGCTGCAGAAAGGCTTTTTCCAAGGCTGTTTTGTCGATGATCCCGAGTTGCCCGAGCTGAACCGTGTCCTCGGTGAGCTCGGCGAACAGTACGGTGTATCCAAGACCGCGATCGCGATCGCCTGGATCCTGCGCCATCCCGCCAAGATCCAGACGATCGTCGGAACGATGAATACAAATCATCTGAGGGATATCTGTGAGGCGACAAAGGTCGACCTCACCCACAACGAATGGTATCGGCTGTATCTTGCTTCGGGCAAGTATCTGCCGTGAGATATTAAAAATTTTACATTATTTCAGGAGGTTATTGATGGAAATGAAGTTTTACAAATGCAAACACTGCGGCAACATCGTTGCTGTTGTCAAGGCGAGCGGAGCGCCGATCTCCTGCTGCGGCGAAAAGATGACGGAGATCGTTCCGGGCACTGCTGACGCCGCCGTCGAGAAACACGTGCCGGTCGTCGAGGTCAAAGACGGTAAGGTGATCGTTACGGTCGGCGAAGTCGCTCACCCGATGGCTCCGGAGCATTATATCGAGTGGATCGCGATCAGCACCGATCAGGGCAATCAGCGCAAGATACTGAAGCCCGGCGACAAGCCGATGGCTTGCTTCGCGCTGTGCGACGGCGAAAAATTCGAGGCGGCATACGCCTACTGCAATCTCCACGGACTGTGGAAAAAGTGATCGAATCCATTGCCGATATCTAAATGCCGCCGATCATAACAACGAAAATATATACGTCGTTCGGGTGATTATGCAAAAAAACTATTGACAATGGTTTTTTGTTATGCTATAGTATGAAATAATTTAATACATCAAACCGTTGAAGCGGAGATAACGGCGATGATGCCTGTACAGAGAACCCGCGTTGCTGAGAGTCGGGTCAGAAACAAGTCGTCAAATGGACCGCTGAGGGCGCAGTCAAATGTGGCTTTTGTCACAGAGTATGCTGCGACGTTGCAGGCAGACGTCATTTGCCGGGGATATGCTGGTATCCCGCTAAGCGCACAGGTCATGCTGTGAAATCAAGGTGGCACCGCGGATAAGCTGTTATTCGTCCTTGGCAGAAGTTAATTCTGCCGAGGACGTTTTTGTTTTTAATTTTTGTAAACGGAGGGTCAAATATGAAAATACTGCCGGACTATTCTCAGGTCAAAGAGATCGCGGCATCGGCTCGATACAATGTACTTCCGGTGAGCACGGAGATCCTGTCGGATTTCACCACGCCCATCGAAGCCATGCGGATCCTGAAAAATGTTTCGACGCATTGTTATATGCTGGAATCCGCTCAATCGAACGAAACATGGGGGCGGTATACCTTTCTCGGCTTTGAGCCGAAGATGGAGATCACCTGCATAGAAGGGGAAATGAAGATCGGGAATCTCAAGGTCCGTACCGATAATCCTTCTGCATATCTGCGGCAGATCCTCAGCGAATACAAGAGTCCGCGTTTTGATTATCTGCCTCCCTTCACGGGCGGACTGGTCGGCTATTTTTCCTATGATTATCTTACTTACAGCGAACCGAGTGTAAAACGTGACACGGAGGATACAGAGAACTTCAAGGACGTTGATCTGATGCTGTTCGACAAGGTGATCGCCTTCGATCATCTGAAACAAAAGATCATCCTCATCGTCAATATGCCGCTTGATGACGTAGAGGTCGGCTACAACAAGGCGGTCATGGAGCTTTCCCAGCTCAGCGATCTTCTGAAAAACGGCGCTAAGAAGAGTGAACCCGCCGGAATGCTGACAGGTGAGGTCACACCCCTGTTTGATCAAAAGAAGTTCTGCGCAATGGTGGAAAAGGCAAAGCACCATATCCGCGAGGGCGATATCTTCCAGATCGTGTTGTCAAACCGTTTATCCGCTCCGTTTGAAGGAAGCCTGTTCAATACCTACCGCGTGCTCAGAACCATCAATCCCTCGCCGTATATGTTCTATTTCTCCGGCACGGATGTAGAGGTCGCGGGCGCGTCGCCTGAAACTTTGGTCAAGCTGGAGGACGGTGTGCTCCATACCTTTCCGCTCGCCGGCACCAGACCCAGAGGAAAAACAGAAGAGGAGGACAGGGCGCTGGAAGCGGAGCTGCTGTGTGATGAAAAGGAGCTCGCCGAGCATAATATGCTGGTCGACCTCGGACGCAACGACCTGGGCAAGATCAGCAAATTCGGCAGCGTAGCAGTCGAAAAGCTGCACTCCGTCGAACGGTTCTCCCACGTTATGCATATCGGCTCAACGGTACGCGGCGAAATACGCGACGATAAGGATGCGCTGGACGCGATCGAAGCGGTACTGCCTGCGGGAACACTGTCCGGAGCGCCGAAGATACGAGCCTGTCAGCTGATCGGGGAGTTGGAGAACAACAAGCGCGGCATCTACGGCGGCGCGATCGGCTACATCGATTTCACCGGCAACATGGACACCTGCATCGCCATCCGTATCGCCTATAAGAAGAACGGCAAGGTGTTTGTCCGCAGCGGCGCGGGGATCGTCGCCGACTCCGACCCCGAAAAGGAATATGAGGAGTGCCTGAACAAAGCGAAAGCCTCGCTCGCGGCGCTTAGGATCGCTCAGGAGGTGGAATAATGGTATTATTGATCGATAATTACGACAGCTTTTCCTATAATCTTTACCAGTATATCGGCGAGATCGATCCTGATATCAAGGTCATCCGCAACGATGAACTGACCGTCGAGGAGATCCGCGCGCTGGCGCCCGACCGTATCATCCTTTCTCCGGGACCGGGCAGACCGGAGGACGCCGGCAACATCATCGAGGTCGTCCGAAAGCTCGGCATAGAGATCCCGATCCTCGGCGTATGTCTCGGTCATCAGGCGATCTGTGCCGTGTACGGCGCGAGAATCACCTATGCAAAGCAGCTCATGCACGGCAAGCAGAGCGAGGTGCATTTCGACGCCGCGTGTCCGCTGTTCAGCCGCTGCCCCGAGACCTCCCTCGTTGCGCGCTATCATTCACTTGCCGCCGATCCCGACACCATCCCCGACTGTCTGCGCGTCACCGCGACGACAAAGGACGGCGAGGTCATGGCGGTACAGCACAAGATCTATCCCGTATACGGTGTCCAGTTTCACCCCGAATCCATTTTGACGCCGGACGGAAAAACCATATTGAAAAACTTTTTAGTCGGCTGAAAAAGCCGTCATTCAGATACAAAGGAAGGTTTATGATGATCAAAGAAGCAATCGAAAAAATAGTAAGTAAGGAAGATCTTACCTACGACGAGGCATATGCCGTCATGAACGAGATCATGAGCGGAGAAACGTCACCGACCCAAAACGCCGCTTTTTTGGCGGCACTGTCCACGAAGAGCGCCAGAGCGGAAACAACGGATGAGATCGCGGGCTGTGCTGCGGCGATGCGCGATCACGCTACCAAGGTCGATACCGGCATGGAGCTCTTTGAGGTCGTCGGTACGGGCGGCGACAACGCCCACAGCTTCAACATCTCCACCACCACCGCGCTTGTCGCGGCAGCAGGCGGCATGAAGGTCGCGAAGCACGGCAACCGCGCCGCGTCTTCCCTGTGCGGTACGGCGGATTGTCTGGAGGCGCTCGGCGTGAATATCAACCAAAGTCCCGCAAGATGTGTCGAGTTATTGAACGAGGTCGGTATGTGCTTCTTCTTCGCGCAAAAGTATCATACCTCGATGAAATATGTCGGCGGGATCCGCAGGGAGCTCGGCTTCAGAACCGTTTTCAATATCCTCGGTCCGCTCACCAATCCCGGCTCGCCGACCATGCAGCTCTTGGGCGTATATGACGACTATCTGGTCGAACCGCTGGCACAGGTACTCGTCAACCTCGGCATCCGCCGCGGTATGGTCGTGTACGGTCAGGAGAAGCTGGATGAGATCTCCTTGAGCGCGCCGACCACGATCTGCGAGATCAAGGACGGCTGGTTCAAATCCTCGGTGATCACTCCCGAAAATTTCGGCTTTGAGCGCTGTACAAAGGATGATCTGAGAGGCGGTACACCCGAAGAAAACGCGCAGATCACCCTTGCGATCCTGAACGGAGAAAAAGGTCATAAGCGCAACGCCGTGCTGATGAACGCCGGCGCGGCGCTGTACATCGGCGGCAAAGCGGACAGCATGAAGGACGGCATTGCTCTTGCCGCTCAGATCATCGACTCCGGCAAGGCGCTCACAACGCTCGACAAACTGATCGAGGTCAGCAACCGTCCCGAGGTGGAAGCATGACGATCCTCGACCGTCTCGCGGATCACGCGAAGGAACGGGTATGTGAAGCAAAAAAAGCGACGCCTTTATCCGCCATTCGGCGACAGGCGGAGAATCTGCCGAGGGGAACTTTCGCTTTTGAAACCGCGCTGAAAAAACCGGGGATCTCCTTTATCTGCGAATGCAAAAAGGCTTCTCCCTCAAAGGGCTTGATCGCGCCGGATTTTCCGTATGCGCGGATTGCGAAAGACTATGAGGCGGCGGGCGCGGACTGCATCTCCGTGCTGACCGAGCCGAAGTGGTTTTTGGGCAGTGATGACTATCTCAGAGAGATCGCAAGCGCTGTTTCGATCCCCTGCCTGCGCAAGGATTTTACCGTTGACGAATACATGATCTATGAGGCGAAGCTCCTCGGCGCGTCGGCGGTGCTGCTGATCTGCTCCATCCTGAGCGAAACGCAGATCAAAGAATACATCGCTGTCTGTGACAAACTCGGACTGTCGGCGCTGGTAGAGGCACATGATGAGCGGGAGGTCAACGCGGCAATCCGCTCCGGCGCGCGGATCATCGGCGTCAACAACCGCAACCTGAAGGATTTTTCGGTCGATACCGATAACAGCGCAAGGCTCAAAGAGCTGATCCCGCAGGATATCCTTTTCGTCTCCGAAAGCGGCGTCAAAGACGCAGAGGACATCAAGCGTCTGTGTGAGTTCGGGGCGGACGCGGTACTGATCGGCGAAGCGCTGATGAAAGCGCCCGACAAAAAGGCGAAGCTCGCGGAATTACGGAGTATGCTATGACAAAGATTAAGCTGTGCGGGCTGTCACGTCCGTGCGATATCCTAACGGCAAATGAATTAAAGCCGGAGTATATCGGATTTGTGTTCGCACCGAAAAGCAAGCGGTATATCGATCCGCAACAAGCGGCTCGGTTAAAAGAACTGCTGTCGCCCGATATAAAGGCGGTCGGCGTGTTTGTCGATGAAGCGCCCGATACGGTCGCCGCGCTTCTGAACAGCGGCGTCATTGATATCGCTCAGCTCCACGGCAGCGAGGATGAAGCCTATATACAAAGGTTAAGACAGCGTACCGATCAGCCTATCATCAAGGCGTTCCAGATCAAATCCCGTCATGATCTCGCCAAAGCGGAAGCCTGTACCGCCGATCATATCCTGCTGGATTCCGGCGCGGGAACAGGCAATGTATTCGATTGGTCGGTATTGCAGGACGTCAAAAGACCGTATTTTCTCGCGGGAGGGCTGTCCCCCGATAATGTCGGCGATGCGGTCAGGCTTTTACATCCATACGCGGTGGACGTCAGCTCCGGCATCGAAACGGACGGACGCAAAGACGAAGAAAAAGCGGCGGCATTTATCGCCGCCGTCAGAAAGGAAGAACAATCATGACGAATCCAAACGGACGCTTCGGCATCCACGGCGGTCAGTATATCCCCGAAACGCTGATGAACGCCGTGATCGAGCTGGAACAAGCGTACGATCACTATAAAAACGACCCCGAATTCAACAGAGAACTCGGGGAGTTGTTCAACGAATACGCCGGCAGACCGTCAAGGCTCTATTTTGCACAGAAGATGACGAACGATCTCGGCGGCGCGAAGATCTATCTCAAGCGCGAGGATCTGAACCACACCGGCGCGCATAAGATCAACAATGTTCTCGGACAGGCGCTCCTTGCGAAAAAGATGGGTAAGACACGACTGATCGCCGAAACGGGGGCCGGTCAGCACGGCGTTGCCACCGCGACAGCCGCCGCCCTGATGGGGATGGAATGTGTAGTATTCATGGGTGAAGAGGATACGATAAGACAGGCGCTGAACGTCTACCGTATGCGGCTTTTAGGCGCAGAGGTCATCCCTGTCAAAAGCGGCACCGCGACCCTCAAGGACGCGGTATCCGAAGCCATGCGCGAGTGGACGTCACGCATCAGCGACACCCACTACTGCCTCGGTTCGGTGATGGGGCCGCATCCGTTCCCGACCATCGTCCGTGATTTTCAGGCGGTCATCTCCAGGGAGATCAAAGAACAAATGCTGCAAAAGGAAGGCAGACTGCCCGACGCCGTGATCGCATGCGTCGGCGGCGGCTCCAACGCGATCGGCAGCTTTTATCACTTCATCGGTGATGAGGAGGTTCGCTTGATCGGCTGTGAGGCGGCAGGCAGAGGCGTCGATACCTTTGAGACAGCCGCGACCATCGCCACCGGCAAGCTCGGCATCTTCCACGGCATGAAATCCTATTTCTGTCAGGATGAATACGGCCAGATCGCCCCCGTCTATTCGATCTCAGCCGGATTGGATTATCCCGGTGTGGGACCCGAGCACGCTCATCTGCATGATATCGGCAGAGCGGAGTATGTGCCGATCACCGACGAAGAGGCGGTATGCGCCTTTGAATACCTCGCGAAAACAGAGGGGATCATCCCCGCGATCGAATCGGCGCATGCCGTTGCGCACGCGATAAAGCTTGCGCCGACGATGGATCGGGACAAGATCATCGTGATCACGATCTCCGGCAGAGGAGATAAGGACTGTGCCGCTATCGCGCGATACAGAGGGGAGGATATCCATGAGTAATATCCGCAAAGCATTTACAAACGGAAAAGCCTTCATCGCCTTCATCACCTGCGGCGATCCCGATTTGGAAACGACTGCAGCGGTCGTGCGTTCCGCGGTGGAAAACGGCGCCGACCTGATCGAGCTGGGTATCCCCTTCTCCGATCCTACCGCGGAAGGTCCCGTGATCCAAGGGGCAAATCTCAGAGCGCTTTCCGGCGGCGTTACGTCCGACAAGGTCTTTTCACTCGTCAGGGAGCTGCGCCGCGACGTCAGCGTGCCGATGGTGTTCATGACCTACTCGAACGTCGTGTTCTCCTACGGCGCCGAAAGATTCATCTCGACCTGTCACGAGATCGGGATCGACGGACTGATCCTGCCCGATCTGCCGTTTGAGGAGAAGGACGAATTTTTGCCGTTATGCAAACAATACGATGTTGATCTGATCTCTCTGATCGCGCCTACCTCCGAGAATCGCATCGCGATGATCGCCAAAGAAGCAGAGGGCTTCATCTATGTTGTGTCCAGCTTAGGCGTGACGGGTATGCGCAGTGAGATCAAAACCGATCTCTCGTCCATTATTAAGGTCATCCGGGAGAATACAGACAATCCCTGCGCGATCGGGTTCGGCATTTCCACACCTGAACAAGCGAAGAAGATGGCGGATCTCTCCGACGGCGCGATCGTCGGCTCCGCGATCATCAAGCTGCTCGAAAAGCACGGCAAAAACGCGTCCGAATACGTAGGAGCATATGTGAAATCCATGAAGGACGCGATCAGATAACGTATTCTTATGCGTTACGAGATAATTCTGTTTTAGGGGTGCGTAAGCCACTCTTTCGGGAGAGCGCTTGGTTCGCATTCAAGAGGTCAGCGGTTCGAATCCGCTTATCTCCACCATTGAAAAAGACGGTAGGTATCGTAAGATATCTACTGTCTTTTCATTTATACCGTACAGTGGAGATAAGCGGGATTCGAAGGCGACTGTGCCGAGGTTCGAGCTGTGCGAAGAACCGAAGGTAAAAATGATTCAGTGAATCATTTTTAAGGAGAGCGTAGGCGCGACTTCTGGCAGGAGGTGACGCTCCCAAGGCGGGGTAACCGCCGTCCTGCAAGTATTACACAGCTTATCTCCACCATGAATTAGGGAGTATTGTTACGATACTCCCTCTTTTCATATCTTTTGTTTTGTGCTATACTTTTGGAAAGATAAATCGGGATTTGAAGGAGGTAATCATAGTGAATGAATTTAACGGATATGTTCGTGAGGTTTTTTCCGCAGCCGGTGATATTGTCATAAAACCTATGATGGGTGGATTTCTTGTATACTTCAACGGTAAACTGATAGGTGACATTTGCGGTAATGAACTGTTTTTGAAGAGAACGCTGACATCGGACAGGCTACTTGCAGATTCCGAACTGCGTTATCCGTATGATGGCTCAAAGACACTGATGCATGTATTTGATAGATTTGAAGATACTGCGCTTGTTACGGAGCTTCTGGATGGTATGTATACAGAGCTTCCGGAAAAGAAACCCAAAAAAATCAGATGAGAGACAAATTCTGATTCACCCGATTATAATTCTTTCTATTGTAAAAATCCCCGCCTGCTCACGCGATGTGAACAGGCAGGTGAGTTTTATGCCGTAATGGGAATACTCTCTGTTTCCTCCATACCGAGGAAGAACTGGCGGATATTCATATTTCGTTCTACATTCAGTTCATGGTTACGGTAAACGTCAACTCGTTTGATCATTGAATTGACAATCAACTTCTTTGCTTCAATCGGTGCGCTGTCGTAGAGCCTTATTATCTATTGTTCACTTATGCCAAACCTGTTTTTTCAAACGCCTGCCTTAAATCCTCAATCAAGTCGTCTGCATCCTCTATTCCTACGCTGAAACGGAAGAAGCCATTGTGAAACTCTTCGGGATAGAGATACTGTCGCTCGTCATTTTCGCCGAGAAAGACAATCAGGCTCTCATCGTGACCGAGCGAGACAGCGGAGGTTATGATATTCAGATTTTGCACAAAGCGGTTATGGGCGTCGTGGTCAGCTTTTAATCCGAATGACAACACGCCGCCGAAGCCGTTAATCATCTGTTTTTCGGCAATTTCGTGTCCCTTGTGACTCTCAAGTCCGGGATAGGCGATAAAACTGACGCCGGGCTGTTTTTCCAGCCAACGCGCGATTTTGAGCGCGTTATCATTATGCCGCTGCATACGCAGAGGTAAGGTGACCGCGCCGCGCATAATCAGCCACGCGTTGAAGGGGCTGATTGTCCCTCCGAGATTAACCTGTGCCTGCGCGCGGATGATATCCAGATACTCTTTTTTCCCGATAATCGCGCCGCCCATTGCGTCACCGTGACCGTTGATATATTTCGTAAGGCTTTCAACAACAAAATCCGCACCAAGCTCAATCGGGCGCTGGTTGTAGGGCGAAGCGAAGGTATTGTCTACAGAGAGCAAGGCTCCGTTTTGGTGAGCAATTATTGCAATCTCCTCTATGTTGGAAAT
>DNIP01000127.1:2935-4191 GCA_003499325.1 Oscillospiraceae bacterium | reverse complement strand
CGCAATAAATGTTAAAGTGTTTTAATGATACTTAGTATTAAACCGCTCCATTCGCCGCGTGATCATTTTGCGTTGCCATTCCGAAAAGCACAGCAGCGGCGGACGGCCGCAGGACGTTCCAACAAACAGATTTAACAGAGGTATTATATGAAAAGAATATTATCCCTTCTTTTAGCGGTATGCCTGACCGTTTCCCTGCTCGCGGCATGTGGCGGCAAGGGCGGCGATCCCGTCGCCAATAACAAGGCGGAGGCGTCAACCGATAAATACCGCGATTACTATCAGGTATGGATCGGCTCTTTCTACGATTCAAACAACGATCAGATCGGCGATCTTCCCGGTGTGCTCTCCAAGCTCGATTATATCAACGACGGCGATCCCAACGGCGGCGATGATCTCGGCGCGGACGGCATCTGGCTTTCGCCGATGATGCCCTCACAGTCGTATCACAAATACAACGTGCGCGATTACTTCAATATCGACCCCGATTTCGGCACGCTCGAGGATTTTGACAAGCTGCTCGCCGAGTGCCATAACCGCGGCGTCAAGGTCATCATCGATCTCGTCCTCAACCACAGTGGCAACGATCACGAGTTCTTCCAGAAGGCGTGCGAGGAGCTGCGCGAGGGCAAGGAAGACGGCTACGCGCGCTATTATAATGTATCAAAAACACAGGACAGCACCTATAACCGCCCCGTGATGGGTTCCGACTATTTTTATGAGGGACAGTTCGACTCCACCATGCCCGACTGGAACCTGAGCTATCAGGGCACCCGCGATTATTTTGAAAAGGTCGCGAAATTCTGGCTCGACAAGGGTGTTGACGGCTTCCGTCTGGACGCGATCAAGCACTTTAAAGACAAGGATACCGACGGCGTCGAGTTCATGAAGTGGTTCTATCAGATGGCGCAGGGCTACAACCCCGACGTCTATATGGTCGGTGAAAACTGGTCTGAGTCCGGCGACATCTATGAGATGTACGACAGCGGCATCGACAGCCAGTTTAACTTCAAGTTTGCCGGCAACGGCGGCGAGTTCATCGTCGCGTCCCACGGCATGGTGGCGGATATGGCGACCAAGCTCAAGAAGTTCGACGACAATATCAAGAAGCATAACGAAAAGGCGATCAACGCCAACTTCCTGACCAATCACGATATGCTCCGCCTGTACAATATGCTCGACGAAGAGGATTACAAGATGGCGGCGGCATTGTATATGCTCGCGCCCGGCAACACCTTCACCTATTACGGCGAGGA
>DNIP01000127.1:0-2803 GCA_003499325.1 Oscillospiraceae bacterium | reverse complement strand
CTCTGCCCGATATCAAGTTCCAGGGCTCACCCGCAGTGCAGAAGAACGAGCTCGGAGGCGTGGAACAGCAGTTAAAGCAGGATCACAGCTTGCTGAACACCTACCGCAGACTGATCAAGATCCGTCTGCAGAATCCCGATATCGCGCGCGGCAGTATTGAGACCGTCGTGGACTTTGACGATCCCAACTGCACCGGCATGGTGATCAAGAACGGCGACAGCCGCGTGCTGGTCATCCATAACGGCGGCAAGGAGGCGAAGGAGCTGAAGATCGAAGCGATCGAAAAGCCCGAGCTGAGAGGCTGGGTCATCGCGGATACCGCTGAAAAGCCCTCCGAGGAGACCCCGAAGCTCTCCGGCACCACGCTTTCGGTTCCGGCAAGAACCTCCGTCGTTCTCAAGGAGAAGAAGTGATCGGAAAACTTCACTGAATAACACATAAAACAGCGCCCGACCAAGACGGTCGGGCGCACAGACTGTAGAAAAACCTATCAAAGCCTTCCTTTGGGAAAGGAAGGTGCCTCCGAAAGGAGGCGGATGAATTGTATAAATTGTTTGAGCGAAGCGAGTTACATTCATTTACGTTGGTGATTAGAACAAAGGTAAAATGAGGGTTTCTCCCTTCGGTCGATCAATTGATACAATTCCTCAGTCGCCGTTCGGTGACAGCTCCTTTTCCCAAAAGGAGCCTTGGAAATCGGCTACTCATTTTTTATTCTATACTTTTCCGACAAACTGAGCGCCCGACCAAGACGGTCGGGCGCATTTTTGCGTTCTGTGATAGGGAGGTAGAGTTGTTCTCCTCCCGGTTTCATTTTCGGCGCAAATCAGCGCAGTTGTTGTTACCGATTATCCGACAAATGCGCGGATATCCTCAGTGACGGTATCCTTGCAGAAATCCTGCAAAATCTCATGACGATAGCCGTCATAGAGCTTCATCCGAACATCGGCGCCGCTCTCCTTAAGCAGCTCATAGACCTTCTTGACGCCCTTGCTGTGCTCGCCCACGGGATCCTCACTGCCGGCGACCAGTAGGATCGGCTTGGTTTTGTCGATCTTCTCGAACCAGCTCGGATCGTTGCAGTATTTGTTCAGCTTTACCAGATCCTGCATTGCAGAGACCGTGAACGGGAAGGTACACAGCGGATCCTTGCGATAGCGGTCGCGGTTCGCCTTGTCAACGGAGAGCCACGCATACTGATCGTTTTCCTGCTCAAAGCCTTTGTTATAGGAACCGAACGCCATGGTATAGATCAGCTTGGAGTACCCGCGCGGACCCTTGAGCTTTTTTAGGATGCCCGCAAGCGCGATGCCGGGGGCTGCCGCGGGATTGGGACCTCCCGTACCCATGACGATCAGCTTGTCGTAATGGTTGTACTTTGCGGCGGCAAGACGGACGATGAACGAGCCCATGCTGTGACCCATGAGGACAAAGGGCAGCTCCTTGCCCATTTCGTTCCTGACCTCACTGCCGAAGATGAAAACATCATCCACGAGCAGCTTCCAGCCGTCGTTGTCCGCAAAATAGCCCAGATCCTCTTCGGGTGCGGTCTGACCGTGACCGATGTGATCATAGCCAAAGGTAATGTAGCCGCTTTCCGCCATTCGGCGCATAAAGCCGTCAAAGCGCCCGATGTACTCGGTCATGCCGTGTACCACATGGAGCAGACCCTTTGCTTCGCCCTCGGGGAGATAGACCTTGCCCTTGAGCGGATGTTTTTTATCGGATGAAAGAACCTCTTTGTCAATGACGCGAATCATAATATGCCTCCGTTCTGTTCTCGGTTGCTTAATGTACTCGGGAGAGAGCTCCCGAAAATATTTTATTCTGAGCGCAGCGCCGCGACGGGATCGCTCTTAGCCGCCTTGCGCGAGGGGATGATACCGCCGATGAGCGTAAGCACGATGCTCAGCAGGATGAGGATCACCGCGGCGCCGGGCGGCAGGATCGCGTTGATATTCTGCTGATCGGTCAGCGCATGCAGGATCGCGTTCGCGGGAATGATCAGCAGCGCCGTAATGCCCACGCCGATCACACCTGCCAGTGCACCGATGATGAAGGTCTCGGCGTTGAACACCTGCGAGATATTGCGCTTAGACGCGCCGATCGCCCTGAGGATACCGATCTCCTTCTTGCGCTCGAGCACGCTGATATAGGTGATGACGCCGATCATGATCGAAGATACGACCAGCGATACCGCGACAAAGGCGATCAGGATATAGCTGATGGCGTTGATGATCATCGTGATCGAGCCCATCAGCGCGTCAACGACGTCGGTGTATTGGATCACCTTGTCATCGTCGCCCGCGGCTGTCATGCGGTCATTGTAGCCGCTGATCAGCTCCTTGATATGCTGCTTGCTGTCAAAATCCTTGGGATAGATGGTGATGGTGGACGGATCGTCGAGGTCGGCGTAGCCCAGCTTTCTGAGGTTGCCGTTCAGCGAGCTTTTGGTGTTGGACATCATCGATACCATCAGATCCTTCAGCTCCTCGGCTGTCATCTCGGTCTTGAAGAGATTCGCCAGCGAGTCGGTGTTGAAGTCAAAGGCGCTGAGCAGATTCTCTGAGATTCCCGAGGTCAGCGCGCCCATGCTCGATTGCAGAGCAGAGGTGATCTGACTCGACATCGCAGTCATGATCTGCGACATCACAGCACCGAGCTGTTCCGATATGACTGCGGAATATTTGGACATGCTTTTCTCGATGGACGAGGTGTCGATTGCGTCGGATACCGCGTTTTTGATCAGTGAGGAGGCCTCGTCGGTCGCGAGGTATTTGGAGAACGAGGTCAGCAGGTAGGA
>DNIP01000066.1 GCA_003499325.1 Oscillospiraceae bacterium | reverse complement strand
CTTTGAAGCGGGCAAGCTGACCCATCTGGGCACGGTCAGTCCGAATCCCGCGCTGTTCAAGAATCAGTTCCATGTCTTTCTAGCCGAGGAATTGAAGCAGACGGGCACGCAGTTGCTCGACAGCGACGAGCTGCTCACCTATGAGCTGATGCCGACGGATGAGGTGATCCGGGGGTATGGGAGGGGCGAATTCGCTCACGCCTTGATGGGCACCGCGCTGATGCTGTATCTGCAACATCGGCAGAAAAATTGAATGTCAACCTGATCCTCTCTGTAGCGTTGCAGAGAGGATTTTCCGTATTTCAAAGCGGTCGAACGGATCGGAAAATGTCTGCTTTGTTCGTGTGATCAAGCGCGGGATAACAGCAATATGAAGGGAATATGTCAATATGAGCAAAACATTATGTGCAAACTGCACAACTACGAGAGAGCGTTTTTATATATTTAGTGGATTTTTTTGCTCTGAGGACGGTTTTTATTGTACAGTTTCACAATTTGTACTATAATGATATGGTAGCTTGAAACAGGTATCATCTGTTTTTGAGCATAGGCGACCGAGTCAAAAACCGTACTTGGTTGACTAACGATCATAACACTCTTGAAAGGAGTTTTTTCATTGAAACAGTACGACCCGAAACACATTCTCAATATCGCTATGGCAGGACATTCCGGCGCGGGTAAGACTTCCGTTGCCGAAGCGATGCTGTATCTTTCCAAGGCGAGCGACCGTCTGGGCAAGATCGCCGACGGCAACACCCAGCTCGACTTCGACGCGGAGGAGATTCGCCGCAAGGTATCTATCGTTACCGCAGTAGCTCCCGTAGAGTGGAAGAATACAAAGATCAACATCATCGACACCCCCGGTCTGTTCGACTTTGAGGGCGGCGTGTTTGAGGGCTATCGCGCGGCTGAGACAGCGGTCATCGTTGTTTCCGCAAAGGACGGCGTGAACGTCGGTACCGAAAAGGCGGTCAAGGCTGCCGAAAAAGAGGGCCTGACCAAGATCTTCTTCGTCAACGGCGTATGCGACGAGGACGCCCGCTTCTATCGCGTATTAGAGGATCTCAAGGCGACCTTCGGCCCCTCCGTATGCCCTGTTATCGTTCCGCACATCGAGAACGGTCAGGCGAACACCTACATCAATCTGCTCGAATACAAGGCTTATAAATATGACGCCAAGGGCAACGTGACTCCCACCGCGATCATCCCCGAGATGGGCGATCGCTTTGAGGGATTGCGCGAGGCGATCAAGGAGGCTGTTGCCGAGACCAGCGAGGAGCTGATGGAGAAGTTCTTCATGGAAGAGGAATTCACCCCCGAGGAGATCATCACCGGCGTATCGCAGGGTGTCAAGGACGGCTCTCTGTGCCCCGTATTCTGCGGCGACGCAAGCACCACCTTCGGTATCGAGCAGTTCCTGAACAGCATCACATGGCTGGCTCCGACTGCCGCGGATAAGGGCAGTGAGACTGCTGTCGACGTCAACGGCGACCCTGTGGAGATCGCCTGCAACGAGCAGGGCGCTACCGCAGCCATCATCTTCAAGACCGTTGCCGACCCGTTCGTCGGTAAGCTGAGCTACTTCAAGGTCGTATCCGGTAAGGTAAGCACCGATACGCCTCTCGTCAATATGCGCACAGGCAACCAGGAGCGCATCACCAAGGTGCTGACCGTTCGCGGTAAGAAGCAGGAGGACGCCTCCGCGGTACTCGCGGGCGATATCGGCGCGATCCCCAAGCTGACCGCCGCCAACACCGGCGACACCCTCTGCTCCCCCACCCGCAAGGTCATCCTCGACGGTATCGATTATCCGGCTCCCTCCTTCTCGATGGCGGTTTATCCCAAGAAGAAGGGCGAGGAGGATAAGGTAGCGCAGGGTCTGGCGCGTCTGGCGGAAGAGGATCCCACCATCAGCTACAAGAACGACCCCGAGACGAAGGAGCTGGTTATGTCTGGTATGGGCGAACAGCATCTGGACGTCGTCGTTTCCAAGTTGAAATCCAAGTTCAACGTTGAGGTCGAGCTCAAGCAGCCCAAGGTCGCGTATCGCGAGACCATCCGCGGCAAGTCCGACGTGGAAGGCAAGCATAAGAAGCAGTCCGGCGGCTCCGGTCAGTACGGTGACGTTTGGATCAAGTTTGAACCGTGCGATTCCGACGGCTTGGAGTTTGATATCGCCGTTGTCGGCGGCTCCGTTCCCAAGCAGTTCTTCCCCGCGGTTGAAAAGGGTCTGAGAGATTCCATCAAGCACGGCCCGCTGGCAGGCTACCCTGTTGTCGGCGTGAAGGCGACGCTGTATGACGGCAAGTACCATCCCGTAGACTCCAATGAAATGGCGTTCAAGACCGCCGCTCAGCTCGCGTTCAAGGCAGGTATCCCGCAGGCGAAGCCCGCTCTGCTCGAGCCGGTCGGCACCCTCAAGGCGACTGTTCCGGACGCCAACATGGGCGACATCATGGGCGAGGTCAACAAGCGCAGAGGCCGCGTGCTCGGTATGAACGCCGGCGAGGACGGCATGCAGGTCGTCGAGGCCGAGGTCCCGATGGCTGAGATGGCGGACTTCTCCGTATTCATGCGCCAGTGCACCCAGGGTCGCGGCAGCTACAGCTTTGCGTTCGAGCGCTATGAGGACGCTCCCGCTCAGGTAGCGCAGAAGGTCATCGAAGCAGCTAAAGCCGATCTGGACTGATTGATATACTACTACTACCGGAATACGCCCCGTCACATGACGGGGCGTTGTTGCGTTCGGGAGGAAAATTCCAAGAAAACTTTGCAAAAACTATTGACAAGTAAACTTGGCAGTGCTATAATAGCACCATCACAAATGACAAGTAAACTTGTCAAAAACTATAAACGTCATTGCGAAGGAGTCGCTTCGGCGACGACTGCGGCAATCTCAAACGACGAAAAGGAGATGCGGTCATGAACAAAGAAGAACTGTTGAAAAAAGCGCAGGCAGAGAACAACGGCAAGGATTACGCGGACATTGAAGCGCAAAAAAGCGGCACACGGGCAGCGTATTTTATCGCCGTATTTCTGGTGATCATCGTTGACTTGGTCAACGGCTTTGTGCTGGGCTATGTGAACCGCGGCATGGATTTTGTCCTTTTCACCATGGCGTTTGTCGCTTTTCTGACCAAGTATCTGAAATTGCGGAAACGCCACGAGCTGATCGTCGCCATCTGGTGGGGATTGTTGGCGCTGATGATGCTGGTGCTCTGGATCTTACAGCTTTGCAGGGTGATCAAATAATGGATAAGGAATTGATTTTGAAAAATAACCTTGCCGCGATCCGCAAAGAGCAAAAGCTCTCTCAGGCGGAGCTTGCCAAGATGGTGGGCGTATCGCGCAATACGATCAGCTCTATCGAAACGGGACAGTTCAACCCTACGGCAAAGCTCGCGCTGATCCTGTGTATCGCTTTGGATAAGCAGTTTGAGGAAGTGTTTTACTTTTAAAAAAGCGCGAAAAAGCTCCCGAGTGATCGGGAGCTTTCAGGCTGTAGAAAAACTTTATAATTGTCATTCTGAGCGGACACGCGTGTCAAGCGAAGAATCTGAAAGTGCACATTTTCCGTCAGATTACACATAATAGGTGTAATATAATTGGATAGATTGCACTATAAGATCCTTCGGGCGCACCCTCAGGATGACAGTTCAGAAAACTTAATATTACTTTTTCGACAAGCTGAAAGCTCCCGAGTGATCGGGAGCTTTTGTGCTTTGCGGAATGGATCACCAAAAGGATGATTCTATTGATACAACACAGTTTCTGCTGCTTCACCGACGGGGTAGGGAGTCGGCAGTTGGATAAGATAACGCTGAAGATAGGTGACGTCAGTGATGTTGAGGGCTTTTCCCGACAGAGCGGCGCGCAGAGCGATCAAACCGCCGTCATCGTTTTGCACATCGGCGATCACGCGCTGGATCAGCGTCGCGTCGAGAATGTTGATCTTGCCGTTGCCGTCGCTGTCGCCGCGCAGATAGGAGTAGCGGTACAGCCCATAGTGGTCGCTCAGCCACAGATGGCGCTCAGCGCACCAGTTTTTCAGAAAGTTGAAATTCTCGTCATAGGTTTTCATTGGCGGTTTTTGGTAATTGAGCCACCATCTGCTGACGCTCCACGTTTTAAAATTGCGGTCAAAGAGCGCCTGATTCTCTGCGCGCAGGGCGTCGAGCCGCCCTCCGTCGGCGGAGATGCTCTCGATGACGTCGTAATACTTTGCGTAGACGCGCTTGATCTCGGTTTGGAACCAATCCTTGCCCGTGAGAAAGCGGTAGAAATTCTTATCCGCCTGCATGATGCCGTCGGTGCGGCTTCCCAGCTTGGCGGCGGTGGAGTTGAGGTCGCCGTTGAGGTTGCCCAGCGAGAGGTCGTAGTCCCACGCGGGGCCTGCGTAGAGGACGCCGTCCTTGTAGAAGAAAAACACGGAGCTCAGCCCGAAGTCCCCTGTCTTGGCATACTCGTTGAGCAGGTAGAACTTCGCGAAGGAATCGACGTCGATGACTTGGCGGATCTGCTCCTCGGTGCCGTTTTTCAGCGTGTTGACAATGTTGGTCAGGATATCGGTGACGTAGGCGAGCTGGTCGTCGTTCGGCTCATCGGGATCGCTCAACGCGAAACGCAGTCCGCCCGCATTGACATAGGAAACATCAGCCTCTGTGCGGCTCGCCTCATATTCGAGCAAAAAGTCCTTTTTGCCGTCGTTGCTCTCGATGTCGATATCGACCCTGTCCCTGCCCTCCTGTACGGGCTCGTAGACGGTGTAACAGCCGCGGTAGGAGCCGTCGAGCCATAATTCAGCGTAG
>DNIP01000049.1:3752-4214 GCA_003499325.1 Oscillospiraceae bacterium | reverse complement strand
GTATAGGTGTTGTTGTCCGATCTGACAGCCGTGTCGTCGATCTTTGCGGCGAGCTTTTTTAATTCGTCATCGTCGGGGATGCGGTAGTCGCCCGAGGTGAAGCCCCACGCCTGCACCGCGGGATACACGGTGAGGTCGAAGGATGCCCCGAGCGCTGCGGAGAGTTGCAGAGAGCGCGCCAGTAAGTCGGCGGCGTCATCGCTGACGTTGGCTTTTCCTTTTTGATTCAGTTGATAGATATCGCTGTTCTCATCCGTCGCGTCCAGTGTCGCGTCCAGCTCTGTGATCCGTTTTTGCAGACGGTCGCACAGGTCGCTGTCGCCGCCGTACACCTTCATCGTCATCAGCGTGTCCATCGATTGGAACGACGCGGAACGCGGCTCAGCCTTTGCGCAGGAGCAGAGGATCACGGCGAGTAACAGTATGATGGCGCATAGCGCGCCGATAGTCCGTTTTTTCATA
>DNIP01000049.1:2635-3641 GCA_003499325.1 Oscillospiraceae bacterium | reverse complement strand
GACTGCATATATATTGAAAAGAGGAATAAATAAGCCCAATAAATTTGCTTTTTTTATCAATTAGTGGTAAACTGTCATTAATTTGTCATGGTTCAGATGCTATACTGAATACAACCGAAAGTGGTTTCTAAAAGGGATACAATATGAAAAGCAAAGCGTTTCTCATCGTCATCATTGTCATACTGCTTATCGGAATTGCGGGATCGGTGTTGGTATTGACATCCCCCTCAAAAAGCCGCGTCCGTGTGCTGTCCGATCAACAGGTAGTCTACACGGCTGACCTGAACACGGCGCAGGATACCACCTTTGACGTGCCTTTTGAAGATCACGTCAACACGATCGAGGTACGCGATCATCAGATCCGCGTGCGCAGCGCCGATTGTTCCGACCAGACCTGTGTGCATATGGGATGGCTCAAGAGCGCGTCGATGCCGATCGTCTGCCTGCCCCACAGGCTGGTGATCGAATTCACGGACGAGCAAAATGAGATCGACGCGGTGACGAGGTAGCCTATGAGCGCAAGAGTACGAAAACTGACCGAGCTCGGAGTGCTCACGGCAGTCGCCCTGATCATCTTCGTGATCGAATTACAGATCCCCAATCCGTTCCCGATCCCCGGCGTCAAGCTGGGGTTGGCGAATATCATCACCGTCTACGCGGTGTACCATTACCGTGCGGTCGAGGTGGCGGCGCTGGTGACGGTGCGGTTGCTGCTCGGCGCGGTATTCAGCGGCAATTTCATGGCGCTGATCTACAGCGCCGCGGGCGCGTATCTGTGCCTTGCCGGCATGCTGCTGCTCAGGCGGTGGATCGATGAAAAGCACCTGTGGATGGCGTCGGTGTTCGGCGCTGTACTGCACAACACGGGTCAGATGGCGGCGGCGCTCATCCTGCTGCGCACCCCTCAGCTTTTGCTGTATTATCCGTTCCTGCTGGTATCGGGATGCCTGTCGGGCTTTTTCACGGGATTATGCGCCCAGCTGGTAACGTCACGGCTGAAAAAACG
>DNIP01000049.1:306-2546 GCA_003499325.1 Oscillospiraceae bacterium | reverse complement strand
ATGACTTCTTTATAGAAACAGAAACCAAATCCTCTCGGGAGGTTAAAAGATGAAAAGATTGATTACACTGGTCGTTCTGATCCTGATTATGCTGATGGCAATCGGAGGAATGATCGCGCACACAATGGACACGAACAAGCTCAGCTTCAAGGACAAACAAAGAATCCAAAATAAATTTTCCGAATATATCGGAGAAAAGAAGTTCTCCGGTGCGGTGTATGCCGTCTATCAGGGCGATGTACTGTTCGATCAGGGCGCGGGCAACGCGACCGCCGCGCTTAAGAACAGTACCGATATCGCCTACGGGGTCGCCTCGGTGACCAAGGAATTCACCGCGGCGGCGATCATGCAGCTGGTCGAACGCGGACAGCTCAAAACGACGGATAGCCTCAGCAAGTTCTTCCCCGCTTACAAGTACGGCGACAAGCTCACGGTTTGGCATCTGCTGGCACAGCGCTCCGGCATTCCCGATTTCTCCGTCAGCACGGTGGATGACAAGGTCGTCATCAACTGCTATATGGACGAGGATAAAGAGATCACCGTCGATCCCAAGGCTTCGGCTCAGGAGAACCGCGACAAGATCCGCGCCTTCTTCCTGTCGGAGGAGCTGATGTTCGAGCCGGGCGAGTATTATGATTATTCCGACTCCAATTATTCGCTGCTCGCCGAGATCGTCACGCGCGTCAGCGGTATGGAATTCCATGATTATATCCGTCAGAATATCTTTGCGCCGCTCGGCATGGAGCATTCCGCCTTTATCGACGACTATGATCCCAATGTGATCACCGAGGTGGCGCAGACCGACCGCCTCGAATTCAACCGCGACTATTTCACCGTCAAGGGCGTGGAGTACGGCTGCGGCGATATCCTGACGACCCCCAAGGATCTGTACCTGTGGTACCGCGGCCTGACCTCGGGCAAGGTGGTATCGGACAGAACCTATCGGGAGATGACCACGAACTTCAGCAATGAGGATGAGCTGGGCTATGGCTACGGGCTGATGATCTCCGAGCTGGGCGAGAAAAAGGTGATCTATCACTACGGCTATATTCCCTCGTATTGCAGCGCGATCATGTTCGTGCCCGAGATCGACTATTTCCAGGTGGTGCTGTCCAACCATGACATCGGTGACCCGCATTTGATGGCGGCTGATCTGGCGCGGTACTTCGGCGGCACGATCGACATCATCTTCAGCGGAATCGAATAAAAGTACCGGGTACGGTGTACCGTAAACGATAAAAAAGACGGCTGTCGCAGATTGCGGCAGCCGTTGTTGTATGATATTCATTTGGTTCCCATGATCAGGTAACAGATTCCGTACAGGATCGGTTGATGGAGCATATAGATCAACAGGCTGTGTCTGCCGATGAAGTCCAGCACGGGGATCTTTTTGTAAAAATATTTGTCGAGCTCCTTTTCTGTGATAAAGCGCCAAAGGAAGTAGCCGAAGAGGAACAAAAACATCCACGGCAGGATGGGGAAGTAGTCCATCGAGTAGTAGTCGCTTGACAAAAAGCCGACGACGGAGAGCCACTTGTACTGATACAGCGCCGCGGGCAGATGGATCAGCGGATAGGAGAACAGCCCGATATGGCGGTCGGGGATGCCGTAGCACAGCATGAACAGCAGGAAGAAAACGATCATCCCGACGATTGGCTTTAGCTTATTGAGCAGGGGCTTTAATGCCGTCGTCAACAGCATCGAAAAGCCCAGCAGATGCAGTACGCCGAACCAGATCGCTTCCGCGGGGAACATCAGGTAGGTGACCAGCGTGACGACCATCGCGCACCCCGCGACGATCAGTCCGCGGCGGTAGCCGTGTCGGGAGAAGTTCAGCGAGATACCCGAGATCACGATGAAGGTGGTGCAGATGCTCCGCTCCCAAAGGTAGATCGGCGTGAGCCAGCAGTATTCGGGATGTCCGCCGAACAAGCAGAAGATATCATAGAATAAGTGGTACAGAACCATGCTGATCACAGCGACGGCGCGGATTGCGTCAATCGTGTGGTAGCGGCGCGGTGTTTCCATAGCCATATCAACTCCTTTATCAAGGATTAGTACAAAGATGAACGTGTTCAAGTGAGTTGCCTTTCATCTTACAGGATGAATCAGCAATTTGCAAGAAAAAATGATAAAAAATACAGAAAATGAATGAAAAGGTTTGAAATATAATTCGTTTCGTATTATACTATAATGAGTTGGGTTTTTATCAATGATACTAATCCTTGATAAAAAGATTT
>DNIP01000049.1:0-211 GCA_003499325.1 Oscillospiraceae bacterium | reverse complement strand
CGGATAGCGCGGCGGGCGACGCAGGCAGGCTGGCGCCTGTCACTTCCGGGGTCCCTACAACGCCTCGCGTTGAGGGGAGAGGAGGAGTCGCGGCACGAGGTCAAGGCATACCAACCGGATATGCCTACCGAGTACAGCGAACGACGACGACAACAAAGCTATACGTAATATAGCGCAATAGATGATAAAGGTTTTTATTAAGGATTAGTAT
>DNIP01000032.1:15136-22787 GCA_003499325.1 Oscillospiraceae bacterium | reverse complement strand
CTGCATATTTTACATATTGACAAAAATAGAATCATGTGATATGATAAGACGAGTTAAAGGCTATGACGAAGAGGGCGCGGTTCTCTCATCATTCAGAGAAAGAGCGGTTGGTGCAAGCTCCTATGATGGATTCCGTGTTTGTAGCTTCTGAGCCGGGGAGAAGAAAGCGCTCTGCGTGATTAGACCTCCTCCGTGATGACTGCGTGAATGTCTGGGGGTTACTATTGATTGAGATTGCCGCGGCTCTGTGAGCCTCGCCATGCTGATCGGTACAGACCCTGAGAGTGGCAGTGCTGAGATATCAGCCTGCAATTTGAGTGGTACCGCGGGTGTTATGCGCTCGTCTCAAAGTGATGACTTTGGGATGAGCGTTTTTTAATTTAAAGTGGAAAATGGATAGTGGAAGGTGAAGGGAGTGCTTTTCTCTCAAATGTATTCCATATCAGTCAAAAGAGAAGCGTTTCCCGCAATTTTCCATTTTCAACTGTCAACTTTCCATTTGTACGAGTGTTTTGAGAACGAACGGAAGGAAGGTATCTTATGGAGAATCTAACGACCATAGATCAAAAAATAAAAGAGATGGCGACCCGAATCCGCGAGCTGCGCGAGCTCGAGGGCAAGACGATCGCCGAGATGGCGGCGTTCACCGACGTCACCGAAGAGGAGTACCTCGCGTGTGAATCGGGTGAGCAGGATCTGAACTTTGCGTTCATCTACCGTGTCTCTCAGGCGCTGAACGTCAACGTCACCGAGATTATCGAGGGTATCTCCCCGAACCTGAAATCCTACACCGTGACCCGTCGCGGACTCGGTCAAAAGGTCTCTCAGGCGCACGGCATGACCTATTATAACCTCGCTTACGCGTTCCAGAACCGTATCGCGGAGCCGCTCTATGTCAAGAGCAAATATAATCCCGAGGCGCAGAGTAAGCCCATGGAGCTGACCACTCATGACGGTCAGGAGATCGATATCGTCATCGAGGGACAGCTGATGGTGCAGGTCGGCGATCATAAGGAGATTCTCGGCCCCGGCGACACCATCTACTTTGATTCCAACACCCCTCACGGCGAGATGGCAGTCGGCGAGCAGGATTGTATCTTCTACGCGATCGTCCTCAACCCCAAGGGAGAGCCGATCCCCGAGCTGACCTCCACCAAGGCTATCGCCGCCGCAAAGGTGGAGAATACCGATACCAAAGAGCGCGTCTGGAAGAAGTTCGTTGACTACGAGGTCAACGAGAACGGCACGCCCACCAAGGTCACCTTCAAGAACGAGGACAAGTTCAACTTCGGCTTTGACGTGATCGACGCCATTTCCTATAAGGATCCTGATAAACTTGCGATGATCCATGTCGCCAATGACAAAACGGAGCACCGCTTCACCTTTACCGATATCCGCCACGCCTCCTGCCAGTGCGCGAACTATTTCAAGAGCCTAGGCATCCGCAAGGGCGACCGCGTTATGCTGATCTTAAAGCGTCACTATCAGTTCTGGTTCGCGATCATCGGTTTGCATAAGCTCGGCGCGATCGCGATCCCCGCGACCAACCAGCTCCAGGCGCATGACCTTGAATACCGCTTCAAGGCGGCGGGCGTCTCCGCTATCGTCTGCACCGGCGACGGTTATTCCGCCGCAGAGGTCGAGAAGGCGATGGAGAACTATCCGCAGTTAAAGCGCATCATGGTCAACGGCGTGCGCGAGGGCTGGCGCAACTTTGATGAAGAATACAAGCTGTTCTCCTCTCACTTTGAGCGCAAAGAGAGCACTCCCTGCGGCGACGATATCATGCTGATGTACTTCACCTCGGGTACCTCCGGTTACCCGAAGATCGCCGCGCATAGCTACAAATTAGCGCTCGGTCACTTTATGACCGCGCATTTCTGGCACAACGTCGATCCCGACGGTCTGCACTTCACCATCTCCGACACCGGTTGGGCAAAGGCGGCATGGGGCAAGCTCTACGGACAATGGCTGTGTGAAGCGCCGATGTTCGTCTATGACTTTGACCGCTTCCATGCCGACGATATCCTGCCGATGTTCGCCAAATACCACATCACCACCTTCTGCGCACCGCCTACCATGCTGCGCATGATGATCAAGGAGGATATCAGCAAATACGATTTCTCCTCCGTCAAGCGTATGACCACCGCGGGTGAGGCGCTCAACCCCGAGGTATACAACCAGTTCGAGAAGCTCACCGGCTTGCAGATCATGGAGGGCTTCGGTCAGACCGAGACCGCCGTTATCATCTGCAACATGATCGGCGCGCCGCATAAGATCGGCTCGATGGGCAAGCCCTCTCCGATCTATGACATCCACCTGCTCGACAAGGACGGCAACGACGTGCCCGACGGTGAGCCCGGCGAGATCTGTATCAATATTTCCGAGAAAATGCCCTGCGGTCTGGCAATGTACTACTACAACGACGTCGACTCCACCCGCAAGAATTGGCGCAACGGCTATTATCACACCGGCGACCTTGCATGGCGTGATGAGGACGGCTTCTTCTGGTATGTCGGTCGCGCGGATGATGTAATCAAGTCCTCCGGCTACCGTATCGGACCGTTCGAGATCGAGTCGGTCATCATGGAGCTGCCGTACGTCCTCGAATGCGGCGTATCTCCCGCACCCGATCCCGTAAGAGGTCAGGTCGTCAAGGCGTCCATCGTGCTCGTTAAGGGCACCGAGGGCACCGACGAGCTCAAGAAGGAGATCCAGGACTACGTCAAGACCCATACCGCTCCGTACAAATATCCGCGTATCGTCGTCTTTAAGGACAGCCTGCCCAAGACCACCAGCGGTAAGATACAGCGTAATTTGCTTTAAGTGGAAAATGGAAAGTGGAAAGTGGAAAGTTAAGGGAGGGCTTCGCCCTCACCTGAATTGTATATCAATCAAAACGCGAAGCGTTTCCCACAATTTTCCACTTTCAACTGTCAACTTTCAACTTCAAAATCCGGAGGTTTTAATGACCTACAAACGTTTAACAATATTGTGCGGTCACTACGGCTCGGGAAAGACCAATATCGCGGTCAATATGGCGATTGATCTCGCCGCACAGCGGGATCATGTCGCGATCGCCGACCTTGATATCGTCAATCCCTATTTCCGCAGTAAGGACAGCGAGGATGAATTCAAGGAGCACGGCATCCGCCTGATCTGCTCCGATTTCGCGTCCTCTAACGTGGATCTGCCCTCCATGCCCGCCGACCTGTATTCGATCACCGATGACAAAACACTGAGCGTGATCATGGATATCGGCGGCGACGATAGGGGAGCCTACGCGCTCGGCAGACTTCGCGACGCGATCCTCAATGAAAATGATTATGAAATGCTGATGGTCGTCAACAAATTCCGTCCCCTGACGCCTGACGCAGAATCCACCATCGAGGTCATGCGCGAGATCGAAGCGGCGTGCGGCATCCCGTTCACAGGCATCATCAACAATTCCAATTTAGCAGGGGAGACATCCGCGGATGATATTCTTTCCTCTGTGAAGTATGCTGAGGAAGTCGCTAGCCTTGCGAACCTGCCGCTGGTGCTCACCACCGTTGAGGAGCATCTTTATGATGACCTCAAGGATCAAATCAGCCCATTATTCCGCTTGAAGCTGCAAAAGAAGCCGATATGAGAAACACGAGCGTTATGTGATATCGTAGGGGCGGGGCTTGCTCCTCCCGAAACGTGTGATATGATGCCGTGTGTGTATTATATTCAACAGCCCACTATAATCCAATTATTTATATAAAAGTATTATAAAGAAGGGAAAATGTATATGGCAAAGCTAACATTCAAGACCGACAACTGTAAGGGTTGTGCGCTGTGTGTGGATGCTTGTCCCAAAGGGATCTTGCAGATCGCCACAGACAAAATCAACAAGAAGGGTCATCATCCCGTAGAGTGCACCGATATGGACGCCTGTATCGGCTGCGCATCCTGCTACATGATGTGCCCCGATTGTATTATCAAGGTAGAAAGGTGATGAAAAACAATGGCAGATAAGATTTTGATGAAAGGTAACGAAGCAATCGCCGCAGCCGCTATCAAGGCGGGCTGTCTGCATTACTTCGGTTATCCGATCACCCCTCAGACCGAGATAGCTGCCTACATGGCGAAGGTCATGCCCAAGGTCGGCGGTACCTTCCTGCAGGCAGAGTCCGAGATCGCCGCGATCAACATGGTATACGGCGTGGCGTCCGCGGGCAAACGCGTCATGACTTCTTCTTCCTCTCCTGGCGTTTCGCTGAAGGGTGAAGGTTTATCCTACTTAGCAGGCTCTGATTTGCCCTCGCTGATCGTTAACGTACAGCGCGGCGGCCCCGGTCTCGGAGGCATCCAGCCCTCCCAGTCCGACTACTTCCAGTCCACCCGCGGCGGCGGTCACGGCGACTATCACATGATCGTCCTCGCTCCCGCGTCCGTACAGGAGATGGCGGAGCTGACCGTTAAGGGCTTTGAGCTGGCGGATACCTACCGCATGACCGCCATGATCCTTGCCGACGGTACCATGGGTCAGATGATGGAGCCTGTTTCCATCGAAGACCTCGAGATCAAGCCCGCTCCCGAAAAGCCGTGGGCAACAACCGGCACCAAGATGGAGCGTGAGCACAATATCGTCAACTCCCTCTCTCTGGTTCCCGAGGAACTCGAGGAGCTCAATTTCAAGCGCTATGACCGCTATAAGGTTATCGAAGAGAACGAGACCATGTACGAGGAGTACAAGGTCGATGACGCCGACATCGTGATTGCGGCGTTCGGTATCGCGGCTCGCGTAAGTAAGAACGCGGTTGATGAAGCGCGCAAGCTCGGCATCAAGGTCGGACTGATCCGTCCGATCACCCTGTGGCCGTTCCCGAAGGCTCCCTTCAAGAAGGCTGCTGAGCACGCAAAGGCATTCATCTCGGTCGAGCTGAACATGGGTCAGATGATCGAGGACGTACAGCTCGCCATCGAGTCGAAGTGTCCCGTGACCCTGTGCAACCGCGCGGGCGGTATGATCCCCGATCCCGAGCAGGTGCTCAATGCGATCAAAGAAGTTAACGGAGGTATCAAGTAATGGCTGTATTTGAGAAACCGCATGCACTCATTGACGTGCCGCTGCATTACTGCCCCGGCTGTACCCACGGTATCGTACACCGTCTGGTGGCCGAGGTCATCGACGAGCTGGGCATCGAGGGCAAGACCATCGGTATCGCTCCCGTAGGCTGCTCCGTTATGGCTTATAACTACTTCAACTGTGATATGATCGAGGCGGCACACGGCCGCGCTCCGGCTGTCGCTACCGGCGTCAAGCGTGCCGATCCCGAGAACAACATCGTCTTCACCTATCAGGGCGACGGCGACCTCGCTTCCATCGGTATGGCTGAGACCGTTCACGCGGCGGCTCGTAACGAGAACATCACCGTTATCTTTATCAACAACGCGATCTACGGCATGACCGGCGGTCAGATGGCGCCGACCTCCTTGGTCGGTCAGGTCACCCAGACCTCTCCCTACGGCCGTGACCCCAAGGCTTGCGGTTATCCGATCAAGGTCTGTGAGATGCTCAGTGAGCTGGTCGGCCCCGAGTACCTCGAGCGCGTTACCGTCAACAACGTCAAGAACGTCAGAAACGCGAAGAAGGCGATCAAAAAGGCGTTCCAGAACCAGATCGACGGCAAGGGCTTCTCTCTTGTCGAGGTCGTATCCTCCTGCCCGACCAACTGGGGCATGACCCCCAAGCAGGCGCTGGAGTGGATCGAGAGCGATATGCTGCCTTACTACCCCTTGGGCGTTTATAAGGATCGCTCCGCAGAAGAGAAGGAGGCAGAATAATGAGCGCAAAAAATATGTTATTCTCCGGTTTCGGCGGTCAGGGTATCCTCTTCGCCGGTAAATTCATTGCCTACAAGGGTCTGATCGAGGAGAAGCAGGTCTCTTGGCTGCCGTCCTACGGCCCCGAGATGCGCGGCGGTACCGCTTCCTGCTCCGTCATCGTGTCCGATACCCCTGTCGGCTCTCCGATCGTTTCGAACCCCGACATTCTCGTCGCGATGAACCTGCCCTCTCTCGACCGCTTTGAGAGCAAGGTCAAGCCCGGCGGCATGATCTTCGCTGATTCCACCCTGATCGAGCGTAAGGTCGAGCGCGACGACGTTAAGGTGTTCTATATTCCCGCGACTCGCATGGCTTCCGATGAGAAGCTCGGCAACCTCGCCAACATGATCATCGTCGGCAAGCTCTTAAAGGAGACCGGCGATTATACCGAGGAGAGCATCCGTGCCGCTCTGGACAAGGTCATCTCCGCTAAGCGCGCCAACATGAAGGATGTCAACTACAAGGCGATCCAAATGGGCGCGGAGTTTGAAGGATAAGAAGAAAGGCCCCCTTTCCTAAGGGGGCTGTCACCGTAAGGTGACTGGGGGTTGCTATCGGGTTATTGTTGTGAATAGTTATTTGCAACCCTCCGCCGCTTTGCGGCACCTCCCTTAGGAAAGGGAGGCTATGATGTATGCTATCTTGATTAGGAGGAATGTTATTATGGATATCAAAGTTACATTAAACCCGAATCCGAAGGCGAAGCCTACCGATTCTTCCGCACTCGGTTTCGGTAAGATTTTCACCGACCACATGTTCTGCTGGAGCTGGAACAGCGAAAAGGGCTGGCACAATCCCCGTATCGTGCCGTTTGAGAACCTCTCCATCCATCCCGCTTCCACTGTTCTGCACTACGGTTCCGAGATTTTTGAGGGCTTGAAGGCATATCGCCGTGCCGACGGCAAGGTACAGCTGTTCAGACCCATCGAGAACATCCGCCGTATGAACAATTCCGCAGAGCGCCTCTGCCTGCCCCAGATGCCCGAAGAGGACTTCATGCAGGCATTGGTCGAATTCGTCCGCTTGGAGCAGGATTGGACGCCCTCCGATAAGGGCACCTCTCTGTACCTGCGCCCGTTCATGTTCGGTAACGACGAGAGCCTCGGCGTTCACGCTGTGCATAACGCTGAGTTCATCATCATCGCTTCTCCTGTCGGCTCCTACTACAAGGAGGGTCTGAATCCCGTCAAGATCATGATCGAGGATCAGGACGTCCGCGCGGTACGCGGCGGTACAGGCTACGCGAAGTGCGGCGGTAACTACGCGGCTTCCAACCGCGCCGGCGAGCGCGCTGAGCAGCAGGGCTATTCTCAGGTATTGTGGCTCGACGGCGTTGAGCGCAAGTATATCGAGGAAGTCGGCGCGATGAACGTCATGTTCAAGATCAAAGGCGAGATTGTCACCCCCAAGCTGACCGGTTCCATCCTGCCCGGTATCACCAGAAAATCCTGCATTGAGTTTCTCAAGAGCGAGGGTCTCGAGGTCTCCGAGCGTCTGCTCTCCGTTGAGGAACTGGCTCAGGCAATGACCGACGGCACACTCGAGGAGGCATGGGGCTGCGGCACCGCGGCTGTCATCTCTCCGATCGGCGAGCTGTGCTATAAGGATCACAAGTACATCATCAACAACAATGAGATCGGCAAGCTCTCTCAGCACCTCTATGATTCCATCACCGGCATCCAGTGGGGTGAGGTAGAGGACAAGTTCGGCTGGACTGTCGAAATCTGATCTCTGTTATCAGGTAATGAAGGCTCCCTATATCTGGGAGCCTTTTATACTAATCCTTAATAAAAAC
>DNIP01000032.1:11351-14963 GCA_003499325.1 Oscillospiraceae bacterium | reverse complement strand
ATCTTTTTATCAAGGATTAGTATTACTTTGTCAAAAATACCATAAATTATGCGACGGAAAATGCCTTGATTGTTAGATAAAACAAAACAATATTTTCACGCATTAAAGCGCTTGACAATTCTTTGACATTGTGCTATATTACTTAAAGCTGAATAACCACATAAATGCGTTGATGAAATTATCGCTTTTACACAATGTCTTTTTCAGAGAGCTGTCGGTCGGTGTGAGACAGCAGGACGGCAAGGGCGAGTCTCATTTCGGAGCAGAGTCGGCGAACACACGCGTGTGTCGCAAGTAACCGACTACGGATTGTCCCGTTATCATGGCAGAGGGCTTGTCAGAGCCTTAGAGTGACCGTATAATACGGTAAGCAGGGTGGTACCGCGAAGTGATTTCGTCCCTGAGGCTGAAAATGCCTCGGGGCTTTTTATTTTGTGATTAGTGCTCAGTGCTCAGTGGTCAGAGTATCAGGTCGCTTCGCTCCGAATTAATCGCTGATCACTGACCACTAACCACTGACCACTTATTCCCCGACGACCTTACCGGATCGCCAAAATTGAAAAGAGGTAGTATGATGAATCACATCAAGATTGCAGACACAACCTTATCCGATGAAAAATCGACCTTATCCTTTAAGCAAAAGCTTGAGATCGCGCGCAAGCTGGAGCGATTGGGCGTTGACGCCGTAGAGCTCCCCGAGGTCGGCACTGCCAAAGCCGACAGCCTGCTTGTCCGTACAGCGGCTTCCTTTGTTAAGGGCAGCGTTTTGTCCGTGGCGGCGTCGTCATCACCCGCGGCGATCGACCGTGCGGCTGACGCGCTTTCTACCGCTTCCCGTCCCCGCATCCGCGTCGAGCTGCCCATGACCGCGTCCATCATGGAATACACCCTGCACATCAAACAGCCCAAGATGTGCGATTATGTGAAGAAGATGGTCGAAAAAGCAAAGTCCCTCTGCGATGACGTCGAGTTTACCGCAGTAGACGCGACCCGCGCCGAAGAAGCGTTTTTGAAAGAAGCGGTCAAGACGGCGGTCGAAGCGGGCGCTTCCAAGGTGACCCTGTGCGACGACGCGGCGATCCTCCTGCCCGATGACTTTGCGGCGTTTGTGACCCGCGTGACCGAGGATGTGGATGTGCCCGTCGGCGTAAAATGCAATAATAAAAACGGCGTCGCGACTGCCGCGGCGATCTTAGCAGTCAAGAACGGCGCTTCCTGCGTCAAGACCTCCATCGGCGGCGAGGCAACGCCTCTGCGTGAGTTCGGCTCGCTGATCAAGGATATTCGTGAGAACTACGGTATTGCTGCCAATATCCGTACCACCGAACTGCTCCGCACCATCGACCAAATCGAATGGATCATCAACGGCAAGACCCGTTCTGCCACCGCGCGCGAGATCGTGGACGATGGCGTGCGTCTGTCCATCAAGGACACCGTCGACACTGTGCGCGAGAGCGTTGAAAAGCTCGGCTACGACCTTTCCGACGAGGATATCAAGAAGGTATATGACGAGTTCCTGCGTATTGCCCGCAAGAAGAGCGTCGGCATCAAGGAGCTCGACGCGATCGTCGCATCTGCCGCTTTACAGGTGCCCGAGACCTACTCGCTCGACAATTTTGTCATCAACAGCGGTAACCGTATCAGCTCCTCCGCGCAGATCGCACTGAACCGCGAGGGCAGGACGGTACAGGGCATCGCCATCGGCGACGGTCCCATCGACGCGGCGTTCCACGCGATCGAGCAGATTATCGGCAGACGCTTTGAGCTGGATGATTTCTCCATCCAGACCGTCACGCAGGAGAAAGAAGCGATGGGTAACGCACTGGTTCGTCTGCGTGTTGCAGGACGCATCTATTCCGGTACTGGTCTGTCCACCGATATTATCGGCGCTTCCATCCGTGCCTATATCAACGCTGTCAATAAGATCGTCTACGAAGAGGAGTAAGCTAATGGTCCCCTTTTCTAAGGGGGCTGTCACCTGACATTTGTGTCATGGTGACTGGGGGTTGTCAGGCGCGTTTAATGATTAAGCTCCTTATTGTCTTGAAGCAACCCTCCGCCGCTTTGCGGCACCTCCCTTAGGAAAGGGAGGCTGACTATTACGAAAGGTATGTGATTACCGATGAAATTTTCCTTTTCCACCAAGGGCTGGCATGATATTTCTTTTGAAGAATTTTGCACAGCCGCTGAGTATTTCAAATTTGAGGGCATCGAGCCCCATAATATCAATAATGCCGCATTTTCCGAGAAGAGCGGAGTTTTCCAGGATTATTCCGCCGCGGCGACGTTGCGCATGCTCTATGACCGCGATCTGACCCTGCCGTGTATCGATGTGATCAATGACATTGCGGACGAGGCGCAGTATGACGCCGCGATCGCCGAGATCGAGCGCTGTATGCGGATCGCCGCCAATCTGCGTATTCCGAATATCCGTCTGCGTGCGGAAGCACATGAGGATGTGGATAAGGCGGTCAAGAACGCCAAGCACCTGATCGAGACCATCCTGCCCGACGCAGAGAAGGATAAGATCTCGCTTTTGATCGAGACCCGCGGTCTGTATGCGGATACCGCCCTTCTGCGCGATACGCTCGAATACTTTGCGTCCGATTATGTCGCGGCGCTGTGGAATATGTCCGCCGCCTACTTCACCGTAGGGGAGAGCCCCGCCAAGATTATCTCTAATCTCGGCGCGTATGTCCGTCATGTCCATCTCAATGACGCTGTCAAGACTGATGACGGCATTGAATACCGTCTCGTCGGCGAGGGCGATCTGCCGATCACCGAGACCATGAAGGCGTTGCGCTCCGTCAACTACGACGGCTTTATCTCGCTGGTTTGGGATCCCACCTGGGAGCCCGATCTGGATGATATGGATATCATCTTCGCCCAGTTTATCAGCTATATGAAGCAGTTCGCCGATACCTCCAAGAATGAAAGTGCGCTGTACTGGAACAACCGCCACACGGGCAAATTCGTCTGGAAGAAGGAGACGCTGATCGACGCGACCTTCTCCGACGTGCTTGACCGCATGGTCGAGGAGTTCCCCGATCAGCTCGCGTTCAAATATACTTCTCTCGACTATACCCGCACCTATACCGAATTCCGCGACGACGTTGATGAATTCGCCCGTGTGCTGATCTCACTGGGCGTCAAGGCGGGCTCCCATGTCGCGGTATGGGCTTCTAATGTGCCGCAGTGGTACATCGCTTTCTGGGCGACCGTCAAGCTCGGCGCGGTACTGGTCACCGTCAATACCGCCTACAAGATCCACGAGGCGGAGTATCTCTTAAAGCAGAGCGATACCCACACGCTGATCATCACCCAGGGCGCGAAGGATACCAGCTATGGCGAGATCGTCGCTCGTCTGTGCCCCGAGCTCGAGAACGTCAAGGAGGGCGAACAGCTCCACGCAAAGCGCCTGCCGTTCCTTCGCAACGTCATCACCGTCGGCTTTGAGCAGAAGGGTTGTCTGACCTGGGAAAAGGCGATGGGATATGCCGCCAAAACGCCGAAGAGCGAGGTCTATCGCATGGCGGCGCAGGTGGATAAGGACGATGTATGCAATATGCAGTACACCTCGGGTACCACCGGCTTCCCCAAGGGCGTCATGCT
>DNIP01000032.1:0-11210 GCA_003499325.1 Oscillospiraceae bacterium | reverse complement strand
AGGTGCCCATGTTCCACTGCTTCGGTATGGTACTGGCGATGACCGCCTCCATGACCCACGGTACGACCGTTCTGCCTCTGCCGTATTTCAGCCCCAAGCCCGCTCTCGCGTGCATCAACAACGAGCATATCACCGCCTTCCATGGTGTTCCCACGATGTTTATTTCCCTTTTGGAGCATCCTGATTTCCCGAAAACCGACTTTTCCTATATGCGCACGGGCATCATGGCGGGCTCCCCCTGTCCGATCGATAAGATGCGCGAGGTCGTCGACAAGATGCACATGACTGAGATCACCATCGTCTACGGTCAGACCGAGGCTTCTCCCGGCTGTACCATGAGCTCGACCGAGGACTCTATCGAGGTGCGTGTCAACACCGTCGGCAAGGAGCTGCCCGAGATCGAGTGTAAGATCGTCGATCCCGAGACAGGGGAGGAGTGCCCTCCGAACGTCAACGGTGAGTTCCTCGCACGCGGCTATAATATCATGAAGGGCTATTACAAGATGCCCAAGGAGACTGCCGAAGCTATCGATAAGGATGGCTGGCTCCATACGGGTGACCTTGCCTGCAAGACCGAGGACGGCTACTATAAGATCACGGGTCGTTTGAAGGATATGATCATCCGCGGCGGTGAGAATATCTATCCCAAGGAGATCGAAGAATTCATCTATACCAATCCCAAGGTCTCCGACGTACAGGTCATCGGTGTTCCCGATGAAAACTACGGCGAGGAGATCATGGCGTGCATCATCCTCAAGGAGGGTGAGACCATGACCGAGCAGGAGATGAAGGATTATATCGCCGCGAACATGGCGCGTCATAAGGTGCCGCGATATATCGATTTTGTTGACAGCTTCCCGATGAACGCCGCGGGCAAGATCCTCAAGTATAAGATGCGTGAGGATGCGGTCGAAAAGCTCGGTCTGCATAAGGCGAACAGCGTGGTGACAGCATGAGAAACAGTTTTAAGATCATTGACTCCCACTGCCATATCTATCCCGAGAAGATCGCCGCCAAGGCGGTCGCGGGTACCGATACCTTTTATGATACCGTCGCCAAGTGTGACGGGACTGCTTCAAGTTTGATGCAGATCAACCAAGAGGTCGGCATCGATCATGCACTGGTGCAGTCTGTAGCGACGACTCCCAAGCAGGTGCAGTCGATTAACCATTTCATTGCCGATACCGTCGCCAACGCTGACGGTAAGCTCACGGGTCTGGGCACGCTTCATCCCGACAGTGAGGATCAGCGCGCGGACGTACAGCATTTGGTCGATCTGGGACTCAAGGGCGTTAAGCTCCATCCCGATATCCAGCAGTTCAAGATCGACGACTATCGCTGTTTGAAGATCTATGAGCTGTGCGAGGAGTTCGGACTGCCGATCCTCATGCACACAGGCGATAAGCGCTATGACTACTCCAACACCAACCGCTTGATCCCGATTCTAGAGACCTACACCAACCTGACCATCATCGGCGCGCATATGGGCGGATGGTCGCTGTGGGAGGAGGCGAGTCTGGCGCTTGCGGGCACGCCGAATCTCTATGTTGACTGTTCCTCCACGATGGCATGGGTACCGCTCGATAAGACAGCAGAGATTATTCGCCGTTACGGAGCGGACAGGGTGCTGTTCGGCACAGATTACCCGATGTGGCATCCCAAGGACGAACTGGAGATGTTTTTTAACCTCGGACTGACTGATGATGAGATGAAGCTGATTCTCAGCGAAAATGTCAAAAGAATTTACGGCTTATCATTATAATTCTAATTTAGAATAATATGTATAACAACAGCCGCTGCGGAACCTACCGCGGCGGCTGTTTTGCGTACTTGTTTTCCTTGTGATCGATCAACGCTAAGAAGGCCTTTTGATCCTGTGCCGCGCATAATTGAGCAGTAAACGCGGGATCGGACAACAACTTTTGCAGTTGAGCTTTCACCTTTTTATGTTCGTCACTGCCGCTTTTGCCCGCGATCATAAAGATGATCTTGACCTTGCGCTTGTCGGGCGCGCCGTAATCGACGCCGTCCTTGACGGTGATCACGCTGATTGCGGTCTTTGCCGAGCCGCTGTGCGCCACATCGGGGATCGCGATCCTGCATCCCGCCGCGGTGTTGCCCTTGCGCTCACGCTCGGTGATTTCGCGCTTCAGTGCTCTCGGATTATGGATCACGCCGCCCTTCTTTTGCAGGCGGATCAGTTCATCCAGCGCTTCCTCCTTGGAGTATAGCTCCGCGCCGATTTCAATCATGTTTTCATTCAAAAGCTCCCGTATTGTCATAGGAATATTATTTACCTCAATGACAGGTCTATGCATTTATTGTAACTTGACCTTTTATGCGATTTAAGGTAAAATAGATAAAAATTCTATGAGTGGATGTGGCTGGCTGTCGCATTATGATAGTGCAGTCATTCATTATTGCCGCACGCGGCAAAGGAGGTGTGTCCGATGGGAACAAAAAAGCCCAGTTTGAAAAAGCAGCTGATTAACGTCGGCTTTCTGTTGTTGCTGATCGGATTTACTTTCTTCATCATCTTCCATAACAACGACGGATTCTCTCTGCAATCACTGGGCGAATTTGTCCGCAAGATCCACTGGCCGTTCTTGCTCGGCGCGATCTTCTGTATGGTGATGAACATCGGGTTTAAGGGCATGAGCATCGGCGTGCTGTCACGCGCGCTGGGGTATAAAAAAGGCCCCTTAAAGAATTACTCCTATGCCGCCGCTGATATCTATTTTTCGGCAATCACGCCCTCGGCTACGGGCGGACAACCCGCCTCGGCATATTACATGGTCAAGGACGAGATCCCGATCTCACACACCACGGCGATCCTCTCGGTGAATCTATTGATGTATACCGCCTCGCTGATGGCGCTGGCGCTTGTCACTTTTATCGTCAGACCGAACCTGTTCTTCAACATCAATTCATGGATCGTCAAGGTCTGTATCATTGTCGGATTACTCGTACAGCTCTTGTTCCTCTCCGTGTACGTGATCATCATGGTGTCGGAGAAAACGGTCATGAAGATCGCCACATGGATCGTCAAGATCGGCGCGTTCTTCCGTATCATCAAGGATAGGGAAGAGTATCTCGGCAGGATCGACGCTTCCGTCAAGCGCTTCAAGAATTCCATCAAGCTCCTCAATCACGATAAAAAGGCGCTGGTCGGGTCATTCCTTCTCAATTTCGCCGAGCGTATTGTTTATATCTCTATCGGCGTGTTGGTGTTTTACGGTGCACTGTACAACATTCCCGAGCTTGCCGATGTGAAGATCAATGTGATTGACATTTATGCTTTAGAGGCATTCTGTTGGTTTGGCTCCTATTGCATTCCGCTTCCCGGTGCGGTCGGCGCGAGTGAAGCGATCTTCAACAGCGTTTTCAAAATGATTATCAGCAATGTCGTTCTGCTGAATTCCACAATGATGATCACCAGAGGCATCAACTTCTATATCAGCTTTATCTTTGCGGGAATCGTTACGCTGGTGCATCATATCATCGTCCACTTCATCGAGCCGAGAACAGCGGCAAAGAAAACAGAATTATAACTGCATAACAAAAAAGCGTGAGCATTGCCCACGCTTTTTATGTTTATGGAGAGAAAAACTGATGAAATCAAAAGATAAAGAATCCGATGACGCCGATGATGACGCCGATCGCGGCGCCGCCGATCACGTCGCGGACGAAGTGTACGCCCGACAGGATGCGCGTCAAGCCGATCGCGGTCGCCCAGCACAGCATGATGATGCCGAGGGTCGTATTGGTATACAGGAACGCCATTGCGATGATGAACGCGCTCACGGTATGCCGTGAGGGAAAGCTCTTTCCGACCGTTTTCTTGTTGACCGTGGGCTTGTAATCATACATCTCATACGGACGCTTTGCGTTGATGATCAGCCGCAGTACGGAGATCAGGATCAGCGTACCCAGAGGGATGAGCGTGAATTTCAGGAAAAGCACACTGCCGACGCCCTCGTTGATCGCCAGCGTTACCAGCTGGATCGGATAGAAGATATACATCACGAGCGGCAGAACGTCATGCAACGCTTTGATGGTCGTACTACGCGCTTTTGTCTGTGAGAAATACGCGTTTACATTCTTATAGCTTTCGCCTTTCATTCCGCCACTTCCTTTCGTCATTTGATGTGACTCTATCATAACAACCGTTTGTGTCGCTGTTTAGAACAAAAAATGACTAATCTATTAACATTCTATGATATTTCTTTGAAATTGTTCAAAAATCCCGAAAGTGTAACACGAATGTCATTTTTATGGCGGTAAAAATGAAGTTCAGCACTCGAGGTTGACGTGATATTCCTCGAGCCAGCAGTCGATCTCGATGATGTACGCCAGTATCTGCGGCGCCTTCATCAGCTGACCGTACCACGGCGAGGTGACCTTTTCGGGATGCTCCATGATCTCACGCACGCTTTCTGCGTCGATCAGCTCGTTGATGCGCCGCGTTGGATCGCCGAGGATCCTCTCGACCTTTTCCGCGCACAGCTGTTGATAGATCGGGTTGTGCGTCTTAGGATAGGGGCTCTTTTTGCGATAGACGATCTCGCGCGGCAGGATATCCTCAAACGCCTTGCGGATGATTCCCTTTTCTCTGCCGCCGTAGGCTTTGAGCTGCCACGGCATATTATAGGCATAGTCGATTAGACGGTAATCGCAGAACGGCACCCTGACCTCCAGCCCCGAGTACATCGAGCACCGATCCTTGCGCTCCAACAGGCATTGCATAAACCAGTAGTAGTTAAGCGCGAACATCTCGCGCATACGCCTGTCGATTTTGCTGTCCTGCGGCAGACTGTCCACCGCATGAATCGTGTCGAGATACCGCTGTCGTACATAGCTTTCACCCTTGGGCAGAACGCCGTTCTTTAGGATGCTTCTGCGAATAGCCTGCTCCCTTGACCACGGGAAGCAGTCCTCAAAGAGAATGTCGTGATTATGATACCACGGATAACCGCCGAACAGCTCGTCGGCACATTCGCCCGACAACGCGACGGTAAAATCTTTCTTGATCTCCTTGCAGAAAAGCAACAGGGAAGAGTCGATATCGACATACCCCGGCAGATCGCGCGCCTTGACAGAGGGATAAAGCGCTTCAAGTACATCCTTGTTATCGAGAATGATCTCGTGATGACGTGAGTCTGTGCTCTGTACCATCAAGTCAATGAATTCAAAGTCTGCGTTTGGCTGGAACAGCGTCTTGGTAAAATACTTTCGATTGTCCGCATATTCGACGGAATAGGTGTCGATTGTATACCGTTCACCGAGAGGGCGTGTTGACGTCGGGAGCAGAGCAGATTGCCTGTTATAATAATTTGAAGCTGTCTGACAGATGATGCTCGAGTCCAGCCCGCCTGACAGAAAGAAGCACATCGGGACGTCGGATACCAACTGACGCTCGATCGCGTCGGTCAGCAGATACCGCATTCTCTCGATTGTCTGCGCCTCACTGTCCTCATGGGGATGCGCTGTGAGCCGATAGTAGCGGCGTTTTTGCAGTGCGCCATCCTCATATATCGCGTATTCGCCGGGGAGAAGCTCATGGATTCCCTTGAAAATACCGTTGCCCGGCGTCCTTGCGGGGCCGAGGAAGAACAGCTCATACAGCCCCTCTTCATCCGCTCGCGGCGCAATCATGCCGCTGTGGAAGATCGCCTTGATCTCTGAGCCGAACACGATCCCGTCATGATAGGTATGATAAAACAACGGCTTGACCCCGACCCTGTCGCGACAGAGAAAGAGCCTGCCCGCGTTTTCCTCATACACCGCAAAGGCGAAGATCCCGTTGAGCTTCTCGGCGCACGCTTCTTTATAGTAGCAGTATGCTTTTAGCAGCACCTCAGTATCGCTGTGCGTGCCGAACCCAAAGCCCACCGCCTTCAGCTCTTCCCGCAGCTCATCGGTATTGTACAGCTCGCCATTGTAGACGATGGTGTACTTTTCGCCCTCGTATAAGGTGCTCATAGGCTGTTGACCGTTTTCGGGATCGATGACGCTCAGCCTGCGATGCAACAGCGCCGCGTGACGGCGAATGTATTCGCCGTGTTCATCGGGGCCGCGCCTTTTCAGACTCTCCGACATTCTCCACAATTCATCCTTCTTTTCACTGAGATCGGCTGTATGATCCAGCCAGCCTGCGATTCCGCACATATGTTACCTCCAATAATCATACTGTAGGGGAGGGGCTTGCTCCTCCCGCATCTATTTTACTGCTCCCTGCGCCGATGTATCGCCCCAATGAAGCAGAATGAACAAAACACCAGTGCCGCCGAGCCTGCCAGCGTAGCGGATTTGGCGACGGTCAACTGCGCGTCTGTCGAGCTGAACACACCCTGCTCCACGGGAAAAATCATAAAATAACTATATGCCGCGGCGGCGGTGATTATTCCTTGTATGATTCTATATAGGAAAAATAATCCCTTATTGATTTGCAGATCACCCATTCCCGCGTACGCCTGCAAGTGCACCGAGATTCCGCCAAAGCCGATGAAGAACGCGATCAGATGGATCGGATAGCTCCCGCACATCCTGTGGCACCCTTCGGTGATCTCGATCAGGGCAGACGCCATATCCGTGATTCTTTTATCGGGCGCTACCTTTTCAATGACCCCGATCATTGTCGTACAGATCACCACCATCCCGCACATATGGAAGGTTGCGCGCGATGCGTCGGTGACGGATGCGATCAGTAGATTGCGGGACGGAGCTTCGTTCGACGGATGCGGATGGGGCAGGGGAGTTGATTGCATTGTCCTCCCGACGATCAAGCCTGTGATCAAAACGCCTGTTACCTCTGCGCACAGCAGGAGGATACCGAGCTGACGGTTGCCCAGTAATGCACTGCCGACATAGTTGATCAAAAATCCCGGTCCCGCGCATACGGCGATATTGGCGACCTTTTGAGCGTCCGAGCGGCTGATACTGCCTTGCTCAAACAGCATCGCCGCACACCGCGCGCCGACAGGATAACCGCCGAGGATGCTCAGCAGGATGACCGCCAAGCCCGACGGAGGCAGTCGGAACAGAAACCGCGCTATTTTTCCAAACGGCTTTGTGAGCGATACGGCAACGCCGCTGCGGATCACCGCCGATGATAAGGTCATGAACGCATACAGCGACGGCACCAGTACCTCGATGCAGAAGAGGATCCCTTTTTTGATCCCCTCGGCACATTCTTGTGTATATCTCAGACAGAGATAACAACCGGCTGCTATGAGAAACAATACGATTATTTTTCTGATATAGAATAATTTTATGACCTTCATTTTTACTCACCGATAATATATATGCGACCGTCATCATAAAATGAATCGGTGATACAATGAAAGAAAAGCAGAAAGAAACAAAACGCCGATCACCCTTTTTGTCCTCGCTGAATGCGCCGTGTATCGAACTCAGCGGCAACCGTGAGCTGCTGATTGAGGGCAGTAAGGGCGTGTTGGAATACTCGACCGATTCCGTGCGGATCAATACAGGCGGCATGATCGTGAATGTGTCAGGGCGTGAGCTGAATTTGCGCTGTATCTCGGATTCCGCGCTGATCATCGACGGCTTCATCATGAGCCTGAGCTTTACGGTGTAGCCTATGCTGTTGGATTTATTGCGTATGACGCGCGGCTCGGTCGCATTCTCTGTCAGCGGCAAATATCCCGAGCGTTTCATCAACATTACCTCGCGGCACAGGGTGAGAATATGGAATGTTCACCGATCGGAGGATCGCTTCACCGCCTGTATGTACCGTTCGGATTACCGCAAAATAAGACCCTTGGCGCGCGGCGCGGGCGTTCGATTGAAGGTCATCGAAAAAAACGGCTTGCCGACAATGCTGTACCGTTATCGGGAGCGCGTCGGCGTTCTGATCGGGGCATGCGCGTTTGTCCTGTCGATCTTTGTGATGTCGCTGTTCATCTGGAGCATCGATATCACGGGGCTCAAGACCCTCAGCCGTTCGCAGATGAACGACGTATTGCAGGAGCACGGACTCTATGTCGGAGCATTCAAGCCGTCGCTGGACGCACAAAGGCTCGCGCGCGATGTGATGATCGAGCGGCATGAGATCGGTTGGATGGCGGTGAATTTGACAGGCTCCTATGCTTCCGTCGAGATCAAGGAAGAAGCCGTACCGCCCGAGGTGGATGATATCTATTCGCCCTGCAACGTCAAGGCGAAGTCGGACGGCGTGATCATGCGGATCGAAGCGGCGGAGGGGGAGACCGTAGTGATGGAGGGCTCGGGCGTGATCGAAGGTCAGCTCATTGTCAGCGGAATCCGAACCGATGAACAGGGCACCCACCGATTGGTGCACGCCGACGCACGTGTGATGGCGAGTACTGTCAGACAGGCGAGCTTTTCGATGTCGGAGCAGATGAAGCTCCTGCGGCCGAACGGCGAGGGAACACAGCGTAAAATATTGGATATTCTCGGACTTCAACTGCCGTATCGGGTGGGTTCGGTCGATTCACCGAACGCCGTGTCGAATACGGATACGGAAGTCCCTGCGCCGTTGGGGATCACCCTGCCGATCGGCGTCGTGACCGATTATGTCAGCGCTTTATCGGAGGAAGCGATCACCCTCAATGATCATTCCGCAGAAGAATTATTAAAACGTGAAGCACAATTATATGAAGCCTTTGCTTTGCAGAACTGTGAGGTCGAGTCGCGTGAGTATCATCTAAAGCATAACGGTGGTGTTTATACGCTGTACGCTACCTATACCTGCGTGGAGGATATCGCCTACACCGATCCCATCGGCACGGATGAGAACACCGATCTCACGCCATATGTTGCTCCGACTGAGAAAAAAGATTTGTAGGGTACGGCGTTTACGACGTACCGAGAATGATGGGCATTTCAACTATTGTAAACCTAAGATAGGAATGTTACTGATCTTATAAACGGACGGCTAACAGCGGCATTTTGTCTTTTGTTACGCCCTTGTAATTCTCCCGATTCTGTGGTATACTGCACCTATCTCAACTATAGAAAGATGATACTATGCGTATTATGTGTATCGGCGACGTTGTCGGTTCGGTGGGATGCGAATTCCTGCGTCAGCGTTTGCCGCGATTCAAGCAACAGCAGCAAATCGATTTTGTGATCTGCAATGGTGAGAATTCCGCCGACGGTAACGGCATCACGCCGCGTTCCGCCGAGCATCTGTTTACCTCGGGAGTGGATTTCATCACCCTCGGCAATCACAGCTTCCGCCGCAAGGAGGTCTATCCCTTCCTTGACGAGCATCCCCACATCATCCGACCCGCCAATTACCCTGCCTCTGCCGCACCCGGCTGCGGCTGGGCGGTGGTCGATATGGGCTTTACCTCGATCGGCGTCATCAACCTGATGGGGCAGCAGTTCATGGACGCGAATCTTGAGAATCCCTTTATTCGCGCGGATCAGATTCTCAAACAGATCGACGCGAAGATCATCATTGTCGATTTCCACGCCGAAGCGACCTCCGAGAAACGCGCGATGGGTTTTTATCTCGATGGTAGGGTATCGGCGGTATTCGGCACGCATACCCATGTTTTGACCGGGGACGCGCAGGTGCTCCCCGAGGGCACGGGCTATATCACCGACGTCGGCATGACGGGCGTGATCGACAGTATCCTCGGCGTAAAGAAGGAGATCATCCTGCGGCGCTTTACTACGCAGCTGCCCGAGCGCTTCGATCTGGCAAAGGGTGATTGCAAGCTCAACTGCGCGGTATTCGATATCGATCGCAGCAATGGAACATGCACTGCCGCTCAGTCATATGAACTAATATAATTCCATTTTTCTTTTACTTTTTTGTATACAAAATGCTTGCTTCTTGAACCATTTTAGTGTATAATAATACAAGTTTGTAACAAATAGTATTTTGTACATTCATTGCACTTGGTTAGCAGGTGCTGATGATGTACGGAAAAAGGATGTGTTTACGTTGATTAACGGTGAAACTCTAAAACAAGCGATTATTTCCGGCGCGAATAACATCTCGTCCATCAAGGCGAGAATCAACGACCTCAATATTTTCCCTGTTCCCGACGGTGATACAGGTACCAATATGTCGATGACGATCACAGCGGCAGCTGACGCCCTCAAGGACGCTGAGCCCGCCGATGTATCCGAAGTTGCGAAGATGACCGCTTCCGCTATGCTGCGCGGCGCTCGCGGTAACTCCGGCGTTATCACCTCTCTGTTGTTCAGAGGTATCTCCAAGGGTCTGGAGGGCAAGGCCGAGGCTTCCGGCGCCGATCTGATCCATGCGCTGGGTCTGGGCGTTGAGGCGGCTTACAACGCTGTCACCAAGCCCACCGAGGGTACCATTCTCACCGTAGCCCGCATGGGCTATGAAGCAGGCTTAGAGGCGCTGGATCATGAAGAAGATCCCGCTGTCCTGTGGGAGATCGTCTGTGACGCTTCTGTTGAAGCGCTCGATCTGACCCCCACCATGCTCCCTGTCCTCAAGAAGGCCGGCGTGGTTGATGCAGGCGGTAAGGGTATTTTGACCATCTTCGAGGGTATGCTCTCTGTTCTGCGCGACGGCGTTGTCGTGGAGCAGAAGGAAGAGGAATATGAGACGACAGAAGCCGAAGATGACTTCTTCCGTTCTGCTGCCGCTGAGTTTGACCAGGTCATCAACTTCACCTACTGCACTGAGTTTATTGTCGGCCGTAATGCCGAGTGTGAGAAAGAGCCCAACGATCTTCGCCTGTATCTCGAGACCATCGGCGACAGCATCGTCATGGTAGCGGATGACGAGATCATCAAGGTTCATGTACACACCGAGACCCCCGGCGACGCGCTGCAGCACGGTCTTGAATACGGTCAGCTCCTCACCGTTAAGATTGAGAACATGAAGGAGCAGCACAGAAAAGCTAAGGAAGAAAACGAGAAGGCGAAGGAGAAGGTCGAGAAAAAGGCTGAGCTCACCGTTGCCGAGCCTACTGAGGAATACGGCTTTGTTGCCGTTGCGGCAGGCGAGGGACTTTGCAATCTCTTCAATGAGCTGGGATGCCAGAACGTTGTTTCCGGTGGTCAGAGCATGAACCCCTCCACTGAGGATATCTATGCGGCTGTTATGGCGACGCCCGCTAAGTGCATCTATGTGCTCCCGAACAACAAGAACATCATCATGGCGGCTCAGCAGACTGCCGCGATCGTTGAGGACAGAACGGTCATCATCGTTCCGACTCGTACCATCCCGCAGG
>DNIP01000033.1 GCA_003499325.1 Oscillospiraceae bacterium | reverse complement strand
TTCAAGGCGTCGGTACCCTCGGTGCCCTTGACCAGCACGATGGAAGCCTTGACGACCTGACCGCGCACCTCGTCGGGAGCAGCTGAAACACCGCACTCGAGGACATAGGGCAGCTCCATGATGACGGATTCGATCTCAAACGGTCCGATACGGTAGCCCGAGGACTTGATAACGTCATCGGTTCTGCCGACATACCAGAAGTAGCCGTCCTCATCACGCCATGCGGTATCGCCGGTGTGATACATACCGTCGTGCCAAGCCTCTTTGGTGGCTTCTTCATTATTATAATAGCCCTTGAACAGACCGCAGGGAACGCGCTTGTCGGTGCGGATGATGATCTCGCCGGGCTCGCCGTCGGGAACAGGGTTGCCGTCGGGATCGACGATATCGATATCATAGCCGGGGATGGGCTTACCCATCGAGCCGAGCTTGGGGGTTGTGCCGAAGAGGTTGCCGATGGTGAGGGTGGTCTCGGTCTGACCGAAGCCCTCCATGATCCTCAGCCCCGTCGCCTTGCGGAACTGGCGCCATACCTCGGGATTGAGCGCCTCGCCTGCCGTTGTCATATGAGTGATGCTCGACAGATCGTACTTGCTCAGATCCTCCTTGATCATCATGCGCAGCATGGTAGGCGGCGCGCAGAAGGTGGTGATATTGTATTTCTTGAACATCGGCAGAATGTCGTCCGCGTGGAAGCGGTCGAAGTCGTAGGTAAATACAGCGCCCTCACTGAGCCACTGGCCGTAGAGCTTGCCCCATAACGCCTTGCCCCAGCCGGTGTCGGAGATGGTGAAGTGCAGGCCGTCGGGGTCAACGCCGTGCCAATATTTCGCGGTAACATAGTGACCGAGCGCATATTTATAGCTATGGTTGGCGATCTTAGGATAGCCTGTCGTACCCGAGGTGAAGAACATGACCATGGTGTCGTCGCCGCAGGGGGTATCGACCGTGCGGTAATAATGGGTAGAGTACATCTCAAACTCTGCGTCAAAGTCATGCCAGCCCTCTCTTGTGCCGCCGACCATGATCTTGGTTTGCAGGGTCGGAGAGGTCTTTTGCGCTTCATCAACGGAATCGGCAACCAGACCGTCGGCAGTCGCGACGATGGCGGAAACGCCCGCAGACTGGAATCGGTATTCAAAATCATGCGCGAGCAGCTGATTGGTCGCGGGGATCGCGATCGCGCCGAGCTTATGCAGCGCGAGCATGCTGAACCAGAACTGATAATGGCGCTTTAAGACGAGCATGACGCGGTCGCCCTTTTTGATGCCGAGGGACTTGAAATAGTTCGCCGCCTGATTGGAACGGCGCTTCATATCGTTAAAGGTAAAGCGGCGCTCGACCATGTTTTTATCGACATGGAGCATGGCGAGCTTATCGGGCGTATTGTTCGCGATTGCGTCAACGCAGTCGAACGCGAAGTTGAACTTATCCTCGTTGCGGAAGCTGATCGCCTTGAGGCAGCCGTCCTCGTCCTCGAGGGTGCGGACGAACTGACCGGTGATGGCGGATTTCTTCTTGACATGCGCCTTCATGACCTCGTCGTCACGCTCTTCTGCCTCTTTCTCACCGGGCAGGATGATGGCGATAAACTTGACGTCCTCGCCGCCGATCGCGATCATACCGTGAGGGGTGGAGGAATTGTAGTAGATGCTGTCGCCCGCGGCGAGCTCCTCAAAATTGTTGCCGATCTGGATCTTCATTTTACCCGACAGGACAAAGTCGAATTCCTGTCCCGCGTGCTTGGTGAGGTGGATCGGCTTATTCTGCAAGCTCTCGTTATAATCGTACTTACAGAAATACGGCTCGGCGATCTTGTTTTTGAACATCGGCGCGACATTGACAATGGAGATACCCTCCTCCTCGGCAGTCTGTCTGCCTCCGCCGCGGCGGGTCACGGTGTAGCTTTTGAGGCGTGCGGACTCACCCTCTAAGATATCGGTGATGCCCAGCCCGAACGCCAGAGCGCACTTGTGGATAAAGGTGAAAGGGAAATCCTCGGAACCGTTCTCATACGCCTTGTATTCAGCGACCGATACCTCGGTTTTCTCCGCCATTTCCTCCACGGAAAAGCCGCTGATCTCGCGCATTTCACGGATACGCTTAGCAACCTCGACGAGTTTTTCGTTATCAACTACTGACATAAAGCATTCCTCCCGAAATTAATTGAATATTGAATATTGAAAACTGAAAAATGAATAATTGCGGGAAACGCTGAACGCGTTTTAAATTAATAGATTATCATTCGAATCCGCAAGGATTCCCTATATTCTTCATTCTTCAGTCTTAAGTTTTCAGTTTTAAATAATACAAGAAAACGCTCGTCTCAACATTGAGACGAGCGTGAAAAATCACATCCGCGGTACCACTCAATTTGCAGTATTACTACTGCCACTCTCAGGGTCAAACAACCCCTATGCCTTTACGCAGCAATCACGGGGAGTATCTACTCAGCATATACGTATATTGCTTTTCGGGCTCCCGGCTCAGAAGGGATGGGTTCTCAGGCTCATTCTATCGGCTCACACCAGCCGCCGACTCTCTGAAAAAACAATGCCTTGACCGTCTTCGTCACAGCCTTTATTAATTGTCTGTTAAAAATGTATCACACTTGAGCAGAAAAGTCAATATCGGCAAATCGCCGAGAAAATTCACCTGCCGCCCTAAAATTTTAGTTACTATTCTTCCTGCTGAGGATATAATTGAGGATTGCCATCGAAATGATGATAACATAGCCGACGACGCTCCAGAGATCGGGCACCTGCTGGAACACGATCAGGCTCATCAACGACGCGAAGATGATCTGACTGAAATCGTAGACGGAGATCTCCTTGGCGGGCGCGTAGGTATATGCCGCGGTGATGGAGAACTGCGCGAGCGCCGCGCTGACACCCGCACTGAGCAGATAGACCCACTGCAAGGCGGCCATCGGCACATAGCCCGCGATCATGATGGGCGTGACGATTAACGTAGACGCCGTCGAGAAGAAGAACACGATATACGGGTTGCTCTCCCCCATCAATCCGAGCTTGCGCACACAGCCGTATGCCGCGCCAGCGCATACGCCGCCTAAAAATCCCACCAATGCAGGGATGAACGCGGCGTTGGCAAAGCTGGGCTTGATGACAAATACCGTGCCGAATAACGCGCCGCCGAGAATCAGCCATTGATAGAGCTTCGGGCGCTCATGGATGAAGATGAAGGAGAAGATCACCGCGAAGAACGGCGACATTTTATTGAGGATGGAAGCGTCGGACAGCACGAGCGTCTCGAGCGCATAGTAATTGCAGACCACGCCCGTCAAACCGAACAGCGTCCGCAGTACGAGGAACTTCCAGCTCCCCTTGACTGTCGGGCGCAGAGGCGCTTTATTCTTCAAAAGAACAATAAAGGCAATCACCGAAGCCATTGCGTTGCGGAAAAACACCTTTTGAAATACAGGCAGCTCCTCGCCGCTGAGCTTGACGAACATATTCATACAGGCGAAGAAAAACGCCGATAAGATTAAAAGCAGGATTCCTTTGGTTCTCTTACTCACTTTATCCCTCTCGCATCATACAATAATAACGGTTATCACAACCGCATTATATTGTATCACAACCATACGGATTTTTCAATCATATTGAATCGGCGGAATAAAACACAGCAAACTGTCAAAGATAATTGCAGAAGAACCAAAATCAGGAGTGTGAATGAATTGAATATCAAACGCGGCGATATCTATTACGCTGATCTCAGTCCGGTGGTCGGCTCGGAGCAGGGCGGTGTGCGGCCTGTACTGATCATCCAGAACGATGTAGGCAATCGATACTCCCCTACCGTCATCGCGGCGGCGATCACGAGCAAAACGGATAAAACGAAACTGCCCACGCATATCCCGATCGAAGCGCGCGACTGCGGCTTATACAAGGACAGCGTCGTCCTGCTCGAGCAGGTTCGTACATTAGATAAGCGCAGGCTCAGAGAGAAGATGGGCAGTGTCAACGTGCGGTCGATGAAGCAGATCAATCAGGCGCTGTCGGTATCCTTCGGGCTGATCGGATAGCTGCAAAGAAGTATCGACCCGCCAAGCAGAACACTTTGACCGCTAAAGAAGAACGCCCTGCCGTGAAGCGGGGCGTTTGACTGTTATATCGTATTGACAGAGGGCTCCTCTGTCTGAGCGGGACGATCGATGATCTCCTGTTCGAAGATTTGCTCTATCTCCCTGTTATCATGCTCCTGTTCCTTGATCTCCTCTCGCATCGCGAGCAGTAAGAGGACAGGCATGATGGGAAAGGTGAAGAAGAACAGACGTATCTCTTCGCCGCTGAGCAGGAGCATCGTACCGAAGTTGTACATCAGCATCGACAGCACCGGCAAAATGCGCTTCCACTCTTCTTTTTGGCGGAATCTGAATTTTGACAGCGCGGCAATGATGACAATTATATTGATCACGCCGACATCCCAGAACAGCCACTTGAGAACGCGGTTCAGGCGCGCACAGATGAAGTCAACGATACTCTTCGCGTTTCGGTTATTCTGATAGGTAACACCGAAATCGTTGTTGATGATACCGGGATAGAGCTCGCTCCAGTCCTTATCGTCAGCTGTGATAGTATACGCCATATCGGTCGCCGCAATCAGCCCGGTGAAGGCTTCCTTCGGCGATTTGACAAAGCACCGGAACATATAGCCGATGACCTTCGGCGCGCCTTCCTCACTAACCTTGTGATAGTTCGAGCCCGCGCGGAACTTGACGGTATTAAAGTTGCCGATGACATAGCCGTTCGTCCATGACTCCGCGGGAGCGACAGAATAAATAAAGGTTTTGATATCGTTATCCAGCGCCTTCGGATTCTTCGCGACAACAGTACCGATCACAGACATCGGTACGCCGAGCATCTCGGTCTGTCTGTCGCCGGGCTGTTCGACATGAAGCATGGCGTACAGCGGCCCCTCGATCAACACGATCGCCGCGATAAAGCACACAGCGACGGTGACCGCCGCTTTTCTGTTAAGATACAATATCAGGGCGATCAGCATCGGAAGGGTGAACAGCAGGGCATTGTGGCGGAATACGGTCGCCAGCACCAGTACAATGACCACAGCGGCGATATGACTGCGCTTTTTCAGCCATTCTCCCTTGGTAAACCACGCATTCGCGGCATATGACGCCGCCAGCAGAGCGGTGATTGCAAACGGTACGTCCTTCCACGGATATACCGACACGACAGCGGTGCAGGGACTGAGCAGGATGAAAGAAAGCGACAAAAGCGCGTAACCGATATTGCTGTGACGCAGGATGGTATACGCGGCATAGGCGGCGGCAACGGAAAAGGCAATGAGCTGGAACAGCACGATGGAGCCGATCCACCGACCCGTGATCGCCAAAGGCAGTGTAAAGCCCAATAGCGTATGCAAAACAGGGTGCCAGTTATTATATTTGCCCGTGATCGCCTGCTGATACTGCGTAAAGGAATCGGCGGAGAAGGCGCCGGGGTAAAACGCGGCATAATACAGCCCGAACACCGCCATGCTCATCAACAGAAAGACAGAGAACCAAATGATTCTTTTCTTGCGTGTCGAGAGCACCGCCTTGTACCGCAGACTGAATCGGCGGCACAATCGGATCAGAGCGGGACAGATAATCACCGACGCGGCGAATATCAAAAGATACAGCC
>DNIP01000056.1:5845-6269 GCA_003499325.1 Oscillospiraceae bacterium | reverse complement strand
TTTTAATGATACTTAGTATTAAATGAAGGGAAAATTACAGCCGTATTCCCTCATCTAATGCAGAAAGCCGGGGGTATCCTGAGGATACCTCCGGCTTATACAATTCATATTAAGGTTCCTCTGCAGTGGAGTGAGATCGACCTTACAGCTTGCCGCCCGAGGTAGCGATACCTTCTACAAATTGCTTCTGGAAAATAACGTAGATTACGATCATCGGAACAACCGCCAGAACAGCCGCCGCCATCATGGTGGGATAGTCGCTGCTGAACTGACCCTGCATCTTAGCAAGACCTGCCGACAGTGTGGTGGTCTCAGCCTTGGTGCAGACGATCATCGGCCACATCAGATCCTTGAACGCGAACAATGCGGTAAAGATACCTAAGGAAACCATGGAAGAACGGGTCAGCGGCATCATAATGCGCAG
>DNIP01000056.1:2023-5684 GCA_003499325.1 Oscillospiraceae bacterium | reverse complement strand
GTAACAATACCGGGGAATACCAGACCCGTGATGGTATTGAGCAATCCGAGTCCGGAAACCATCAGATACTGAGGGATGATGAAGATCTGTGCGGGGATCATCATCTGGACAAGCACCAGAGCGAAGAAGAAGTTCTTGCCCGGGAATTTCAATCGACCGAACGCATAGCCTGCCATGGTGGCGGTCAGGCAAGCGCAGATTACACGGAAGAGGATCATCAGCAGGGTGTTCTTGTATAGTACAAGGAAGTTGTAGCTCTGCCATACCTCGCCGAAGTTTTCCCAATGCCAGCCGTTGGCGGGGAAAATATAGAAGGGATCTACGGAGATCGCTTCCTGATTGGTTTTGAGTGCTGTGAGGATCATCCAGACGAAGGGAACCAGCATGATGAACGCCATGATGATCAGCACGATGTACATGACTACTTTACTTGCGATATTTCTTGCGCGAGCACTTTGCATAAATCAGTTCCCCCTTTCTTACGGATGGTAAACGAGCTTCTTCTCAGCTCGCTGCAGGATGAAGGTGACGATCATGATGAAAATGACTAGGAAGATAACGATCGTTGCGCCGTAGCCCTTGTTGCCCTGTGTGAACGCATAGTCATAGAACAGGTAAACGATGGATTGGGTGTTCTCGAGCGCGAGGTTGGTCTTATCCATGACCATGAACATCAAGTCGAAGATCGTCAGAGCGCCGATGATACGGGTCTGGACGATGAAGAAGGTCGTCGGCGAAAGCAGCGGAACGGTGATATGGAAGAACTGCTTGATACCGGTAGCGCCGTCGATCTCAGCCGCTTCGTAGTAATCGCCGGGGATTTCCTGCAAGCCGGAGATGAACAGAACCATATTGTAACCGATGACCGACCATACGCCGATGATACCGATGGAGATCCAAGCGAGCTTGGGGTCGGAGATCCATGCGACATTGGTGCCCAATACGTTGTTCAACAGACCGAACTGCTGGTTGTACAGCCATTTCCAAACCATGGCGACCGCCGCGGGGGCGCAGACCATGGGCAGGAAGAAGATGGTGCGGAACAGTGAGGTTCCCTTGAGCTTTTTATTCAGGAACACGGCGAGGATCAGCGCGATCACAACGCCGAAGGGTACTTCGATCAAGGTGTACTTGATCGTGTTCCAGAGTGAATGCCAGACCTCGCTTGAAGCGAAAACCTTGGCATAGTTTTCAAAACCTATGAATGTATTGCCCTTACCGAAGTCGCCGGTCTTACAGAAGGACTGCCATAACGTGTCGAACGCGGGATAGAAGTTCAGCACGATCAATCCGATGATGGTCGGAGCGATAAAACACAACGCCCATATGGCTTCTCTCTTCTGCGCCTTTGTCGCCTTCTTTTTAGGCGCTTTCTGTTTCATATGTTCCCTCCTTTATCAGAATTATAAACCGCAAGGCGAGCCGAGTCGCAAAACGTCGGCTCGCCGAATGTTATTCAGTCAACCTATAAAACAGATTACTCTTTCGCGATAGCGTCCTCGATGATCTTCTGAGCGTTATCGCACGCCTTGGACATCAGCTCAGCATCATCGGGAGCCTGCCACGGATCGAGGAACGCGCCCTTCTGCTGGAGAGCATCTTCCCAAACGGTGGTGTTGCGGGTGTAGGGACGGAAGTAGAGGCTGAATTCCTCTGCCTTGATGAACGGAGAAACGTCCATGCCCTCGAACGCGTTAGCGAATGCGTCGGAAACGCCGGTCATACCGCCCATGGTAACGCCTTTTTCTGCCTGCAGCTTCTGGCCTTCCTCACCGCAGAGATATGCGATCAGGCTGTAGCAGGATTCGGGATCCTTGACCTTAGCGGAAGCAGCCCAGCCAAGACCGTTGTAAGCGGACCAGCGCTCTTCCTTCTCGCAGGTGCCGTTGCCGTTGCGGTCAGCGTAGGGCAGCAGAGCCCAAGCGTAGTCAGCGTGATGCTCAGCAGTATAGAATGCATTGATCATCCAGGAGCCCTGAGTGATCATACCAACCTTGTTGGACTGGAACAGGGAGTCGGTGCCGGTCTCGGCAACAACGGACTGGGGAGCGCCTACGGTGAGGAGCTTACGCATCATTTCCATGCCCGCCTTGGACTCGTCGGAGCCGATCTTGGTGCTCTTGTGGTCTTCGCCTACAACGTTGCCGCCGTATGCGTAGATCAGGTTGTACCAACCATCCTGGTTGTTGGAGGTGTTCATCGCCATGCCGTAGATCTCGCCCTTGGAATCGTCGGTGATCTTCTTAGCGGCATTGTACATGTCTTCCCATGTCCACTTGTCGGTCGGATACTCTACGCCGTACTTGTCAAAGATCGCCTTGTTGTAGAGCAGCGCGATGGTATCATGATCCTTCGGCAGAGCGAAGATCTTACCGTCGGAGCGGGTGTACAGGTTCTTGACGCCCTCATAGTACTTAGACATATCGATGGAGCTGTCCTTCTCGACATAGCTGGTCAGGTCGAGCAGAATGTCGTTCTCCATGTACATCTGAGCGGTGTTGGAGTGCATCCAGAATACGTCGGGCATGGTACCGCCGGAAGCGCCTGCCTCGAGCAGTGTCCAGTAGTTATCCCAGTCAACAACCTCTACGTTGACCTTGACGCCGGAAGTCTCGGTCCACTTGTCAGCGATTTCCTGGATACCCTTCTGCTGGTTGGAATCCCAGATGTTGACGGTGATGGAGCTTGCCTTTGCGCCGGAATCCTTTTTCTCGGAACCGGAATCGGATTTCGATCCGCCGCAAGCGACCATTAAGGATGCAACCATCAGGATCGCGAGTAGTAATGCAACTATCTTTTTCATTGTTTTCCTCCTGTGAATAAAGATTATTTGTGTCCAAATACCAAAATGTGGATAAATATTTGGACGATTTGCACAAGTTCGTCCTCTTGTGCTTGCTTACAACGTCATTGTACTCTCTTATCTCACATTTTTCTATGGTACGATGTGAGCCAAACATGGCTTTTTGTTGGAATTATTGCATCTAAAACATTAAAAACGAGTATTCTGTTGTATTGTATTATACATTTTGCTGTATAATTCGTCAACATTTGCCTACTTTATTTGTCGGGTTTTATCATGGAAACAGTTCGTCAAATTGCACAAAAACCTATTTATATTTTGTGCAATTAAACTCGACAAAAATCCCTTGTTTCCTAAGAAAACGCAGTAATCACGGGGCTTTTTTCAAGGGGTTTTCGGCTCAAATTTCCGTGTTTCAAGAAGATTATAATAGATTTTTTGTTATAATGCAACATTTAGTTATGTTTTTATCACATCTGCCTATAGTCTTTTTGCTTTTTTTCCTTTACACTAAAGCTGTCGAGTAGTTTCTCGGCAGAAAACCATTCCAATGGCGCTTGCTCACTCCACAACATGAGCGGCGTACATCCTAAAGGAGGTACTGTCAACCCGTAAGGCTTGCGGTGCGGCAGCGTGGAGACCTGTCGTAATGCGGAGTGTTCCTCATATAAATGAAAATATAATATCATTTATATATGCGTATGCCCGCGAGGCGATTTTGCGGAGGCATTATCGTCAGAGCCGATTTTATGTCCGAAGTAATTTTAAAAGGAATCAAGAAAATCTATGACAACAAAGTGACCGCCGTACACGACGTCAACCTGACCATCAAGGATAAGGAATTCATCGTGCTGGTCG
>DNIP01000056.1:1647-1944 GCA_003499325.1 Oscillospiraceae bacterium | reverse complement strand
AAATCCACCACCCTGCGCATGGTTGCGGGTCTTGAGGACATCTCTGACGGCGAGCTGTACATCGACGGCGCTTTGATGAACGACATCGTCCCGAAGGACAGAGACATCGCAATGGTTTTCCAGAACTATGCGCTGTATCCGCACATGACCGTGCGCGACAACATGGCTTTTGCCTTAAAGCTTAAGAGAACGCCCAAGGCGGACATCGACGCAAAGGTCAATGAGGTCGCCAACATCCTCGGCATCACCCAGTATCTTGACCGTAAGCCCAAGGCGCTTTCCGGCGGTCAGAGACAG
>DNIP01000056.1:1473-1600 GCA_003499325.1 Oscillospiraceae bacterium | reverse complement strand
GGCGGTCAGAGACAGCGTGTCGCGATCGGCAGAGCGATGGTTAGAAACCCGAAGGTATTCCTGATGGACGAGCCGCTGTCGAACCTTGACGCAAAGCTGAGGAACGAGATGCGCGCCGAGATCATCA
>DNIP01000056.1:0-1407 GCA_003499325.1 Oscillospiraceae bacterium | reverse complement strand
TGCGCCAGCGCATCAACACCACCTTTATGTATGTTACCCATGACCAGACCGAGGCGATGACGCTCGCCGACCGTATCGTTATCATGAAGGACGGCTACGTCAACCAGATCGGTACGCCTCAGGAGCTGTTCGACAGACCGGTTAACCTCTTTGTCGCAGGCTTCATCGGCATGCCCGTCATGAACTTCTTCAAGGGCAGCAAGCTGCTCTTAGAGGACGGCAAGTACTTTGCCGAGATCCGCGGCGAGAAGTTCGAGCTCAGCGACTTCCAGCAGAAGGCGCTCAAGGCAAAGGGCGCAAAGCCCACCAACATCGTTGCAGGCGTTCGTCCGCAGCACATCACCGTCGGCGAGGGCAAGCTCAGCGCGAAGATTGAGGTCAGCGAGATGATGGGCACCGAGTACAACATCCATGCTCTCAGCGGTGACGACGCCGTCGTCATGGTTATCCCGACCGTCGGTCTGACCGCGGATGTATCCATGGGCACTACCGTCAAGTTTGACGTCGCTCCCGAGCTGATCCAGCTCTTTGACGAAGAGAGCGGCAACAACCTGATCTGGTACGACGAAGAATCGGCAAAGGCAAACGCTCCCGAATGCGCTAAATTCTGATATCGGCATTCATGTATTAGAGTCTCTCCTTTCCAAAAATGTGTTTTTAACTTTTTTCTTCATTTTTTCATTGTTAATTCTCTAATACGTTTCCTTTCTTAATCCCCCGAGCGGTTCTTTTCCTTCCGCTCGGGGGATTTCGTCAGGCAGTTTTTTGCTCCCGATCTGCGATTTTACTTTGCTTTTATCGGCGCAGATGATATAATAATATATTGATAAGATTGCCATGGCTCAAAAGCCTCGCTATAAAAATTTTAGGTTTAGTCGCGTCATGCGGCGCTTCACCAACCGTTACGGAGGATCCTATGCAACCGAAATTCGAATCTCAGTTTGAGCGCACCTTTGACATTGAACAGGAATTGTACCGTTATATGCACCTCACCTCACCGCCGATGATCGCAAGCCTAGTGATACTGGGCGTGATCTTCATCGTCAATCTGGTGATGATGCTGTTCGTCGGCATGCTCTACGCCAACATGGCGGTTTTCGCGATGTGCGTCATGGTGCTGTTCGTTCTGCTGCTCCGCTACCATCTGGCGGTTCAGGCGGCAAAAAAGCGCTTTGCCGAGGATACCAACAACAAGGGCGTCGTCACCGTGACCGCTACCCTGACCGACGAGGAGCTGATCAGCGAATCCTCCGACCGCGAGGATCCCGTCCTCATTCTCCACAGCGAGTTCACTAAGGTGTTTGTCACCAAGCACTACTATATGATCCAGACCGTCGAAAAGATGGTTTATGTATTCAAAAAGGGCGCTTTCTCTGTCGGCAAGGAGGAGGAGTTCCTCCCCTATGT
>DNIP01000100.1 GCA_003499325.1 Oscillospiraceae bacterium | reverse complement strand
TCACGACCGTTCAGTGCGAACACGGCACGATCCAATCCGGTACAACACCCACATGGTCATGGGGCGATGGCTACGGCACGGCGACATTGTCCTATACTTGCGCCGATTGCGGCAATACTGTGAACATAGACGGCACCGTGACAAGTGTGATGACTTCTTCTTCACTGGTTACCTTTACCGCGAAGGCGACTATCGGCTCGACCGAGTATACCGATACAAAGACGGCCTCTCCCTTTACGGCGACCTTTGACTGTGACGAAGGCGTTGAATCCGTCAACGTCTACTATACACAGGATTATACCTCTGCTGACGAAACAGGAGTTACCACCGCTGTAGCGCGCGACGGAGACTCCGGCTATCCGGTCGTCACAGGCGACGGTCAGATCAACTTTGTCGTCGTTCTCAAGGATGGCTATACCCTCGATTCTGTGACCGCTTCCGGGGCCTATAAGAATGTCAAGACCACCGGCGTTGAAAACACCTATCGTGTCACAAAGGTCAGCGGCGCGGTAACGATCTCGGTCACTACGACAAAGAGTGAGACTTCCGGTTATATCCTCGGAGACGCTGACGGAGACGGCAATGTCACAGCTCGCGACACGGCGTGGATCCAGCGCGCGCTGGTTGGTATCAGTGTTCCCGATTCCTTTAGCGAAACTGCCGCCGATGTTGACGGTGACGGACATATGACGGTCAGAGATGTGTCCTATATTCAGCGTTATCTGGTAGGAGTAAGTGTTCCCTACGCGATCGGAGAAATGGTATATACTTGATAAGAGTTTGAATCATTTATTATCCTTTCATGATAATCTCCCAATCGCTTCCGCGGTTGGGAGATTAATCCTTTTGCTCGACCCCTGTTTTGAGCGTTTCTTTTTCGTATTGAATATTAAAGAACTATGCTCACAAACGGTGATTGAATGAGCGTAATCAGTAATTTATACTAAGTATCAATTCAGAAAATCGAGTATTAACGCAGCTATGACAACAGTAATGAGCTTCAAGCTTTACTGTGAATAGCAATCATAAAAGCCCGATCGCCGGCAGAGGTTGTGTACTCTCCTGTGATCGGGCTCTTTCCTTTATGGAAACGGTTGATTTACTTGACAAATGGCGCGGTATACTCCTCGTTGATCTCGGCGATCTCCTTCTTTCCGTCGATATACGGCTGATAGAGCGTCTCGATCCTGCCGCCGCCGCGGTTGTCGCAGCCGGAGCAGAACTCACATTCCGCGCCGCAGCTGCCCCACAGCGCTTTTCTCACGATCTCTTCACGTTCCTCACGCGTGGTGTCCTTGATTAGGATAGATTTCATGAACGGTCATCTCCTTTGCGTTTTCGGACAAGAATAGTATATCCCTTATTGTACAGCTTTATGATCAGTCCGACGGCGACAGCGGCAATGATACTGCCCTCTCTCACGCCCTTGAGCTCACCGAGAAATACCAGACAGATAACTGCCGACAACACAATATAAACGACGTCAAAGATGATCTTGATATTCTCATATCGTCTTCCTGTGACCTGACTGATCGCGCGGTTCATCGCTTCACCGGGGAGCATGGCGACGCCGCCCTTGAACTGGAGCCAGATCCCGAACGCAAGTACAAAACAGCTAACCGCAAGATAGAGCAGTTGCTCCGGATAGTTGCGCACGGTTATATCGCGGATCAAATAGCAGGAGAGATTCGTCAGATAGCCGTAAACAAATGCCAATACCGTTTGGATGATGATCTCAACGGGTTTGCATTTTCGCCGAAGTAAGGCGATCTGCACCGCGATCTGGATCACGCTGAGTACATTCAGCCAGCCGCCGAAGGAGAGCAGATCGCTGACCAGCGATACCGAAAACGGCACCGACGCCACCGGAGAGGTCCCCAACCCTGCCTTGGTCGAGAAGGCAACGCCCATCGAGGCGATGAAGAGCCCGATCAGGAACAGCAGATATTGCTTGATCGTTTTGATGATTCTGTCACGTTTCATATACATTCCTTATTGATCTTCTTATAGATGCGTTTATTTAATGATTTAAAGCTATAAAGTATTATATCATATTATCAATTAAATTGCAATCAAAATACTTTTGCCGAAACTCTTGACAAAAGCGATATTCAATTATATAATTAACCTACTATGTAAATAGGTAATTCGAGAGGTATGTTATGTATACAACAAGCTGTATGTCCAATATGGTGATGGACGGTATGTGGTTGCCGTCTTGTTCCGTGTGCCAAAAATCAGCCTCAACCGATTGAAGGAGTTTACTGATCATCTGTCGGGGCGTGAAAGCGCCCCTTTTTCTATCTATGGAGTTTCAACATGTGCGAAATCTACGGTTTCTCGGGGAATCGGGAAAAAGAACTGAATAACGATCTGCGGGAGTTTTATTCTCACGCATGCGATCATCCGAACGGCTGGGGGCTCGCCTTGCTTGATCAGAGTATTCCCGCGATCACACGCGAGGTGTGCCGTGCCGACCGCAGTATGTTGCTTAGCGAGCGGCTGAGCCTTCCTGTTACCGCAAAAACCGCGTTGGCGCATATCCGCCTCGCAACCGTTGGCAACGAGGATTATGACAACTGTCACCCCTTTACCGCCGTCGACCGGAGCGGCAGGAGCTGGACGCTGATCCATAACGGCACGATATTTGAGAGCGATAAGCTGAACGGATATGTTTTTCGCCAAAAGGGCGAGACCGACAGCGAGAGGATCCTGCTCTACCTTGTCGATCGGATCAATGAGGCGACCGCAAAGGCTAAGCAAGAATTGGACGCGGAGGAACGCTTTGCGATCCTAAACGACATTGTCAGCAGCAGCTCACCGAAAAACAAGCTGAATCTGCTGATATACGACGGTGAGCTTCTCTACGCGCATACCAACTTCAAGGATTCTTTGTATGAGCGCAGGGACGATGACGGTGTGACGATCTCGACCTGTCCGCTGAACGACAGCGGCTGGCGGCCTGTTCCGTTCACCACGCTGATCGCCTATCGTGATGGCGAGCGTGTCTTTACCGGCACCGATCATCATCATGAATACCTCTTTGATCCATCAAGCTACAAGCCCTTATACCTTGCGTATTCCGGACTGTGATCCCCTCATTCTACGATAAGGAAGGATAAATATGAAAAACAACGCAAAGGAACTGATCCGTCGGCGGTTTATCGAGCCGACAACGTCGCCGAGGACGAACTATATCGGCATCGAGATCGAAATGCCTGTCATATCCCTGAAGGGAGAGAAAACAGATCAAAGCGTCAGCGCCGCCGCGCTGAAGGAAGCGGCGCGGCGCTTCGGCTTTACCGAAACCAAGCATGATGTTTTCGGCGTATGCCATGAAGCGGTATGTGAGGAAACAGGCGACGTGTTCTCCTTCGACTGCTCTTACAACAATTTTGAGATATCGCTCGGCAAGGTGCGAACCCTGCACGAGGCGCAGGCACGCTTTACGGATTACGTCAGCTATATCAACACGTTTCTGAGAGCGCGCGGTCACCTGCTGACGGGCATGGGGATCAATCCCTTTTATCGGAAGAATGATACGAGCTTTGTCCCCTCGCCGCGGTATCAAATGCTCGAGGGCTATTTGCGGAAAAGCCGCGAGTGGGAGCGCGACGGCGGATTCCATCCCTATACGACATATCCGACGTTTTCGAGCGCGTCACAGGTGCAGCTGGATGTGACCGAGGAGCGCCTGTGCGAAGTGATCGAGGCGTTCTCTCTTGTTGAACCCATCAAGGCGCTGTTGTTCGCTAATTCCTATCTGCCCGACGAGCCTGATT
>DNIP01000096.1 GCA_003499325.1 Oscillospiraceae bacterium | reverse complement strand
GCGATCTTCTCGACCGCCTTATCGGTGAAGGTGATCTTCACGCCGAGCGACTCCAGACGCTTTGTCAGCGTGTTCAGCATCAGCCGCGCGATCTGCTCGATCTCGGGCTTGGTGAGCTTATTGAACACGATGATGTCGTCCACACGGTTGAGGAACTCGGGACGGAACACCTGCTTGAGCTCACCGAGTACCAGCTCGCGGACATTAACGTCCTTCGTGGTATCGCCGTTGCCGTCAAAGCCGAGGGCGTTGGCATGCTCGGTGATCCTGCGCGCGCCTACGTTCGAGGTCATGATGATGATGGTGTTCTTGAAGTCCACCGTGCGACCCTGGCTGTCCGTCAAACGGCCGTCCTCGAGGATTTGCAGGAGCATGTTGAACACATCGGGATGCGCCTTTTCGATCTCGTCAAAGAGCACCACCGAATAGGGCTTGCGGCGTACCGCCTCGGTCAGCTGACCGCCCTCCTCATAGCCGACATAGCCGGGAGGGGAACCGACCAGACGGGATACCGTGTGCTTCTCCATGTACTCGCTCATATCGAGACGGAGCATGGCGTTCTCGTCGCCGAACATCGCCTGTGCCAGCGCCTTGCACAGCTCCGTCTTGCCGACGCCTGTGGGGCCGAGGAAGATAAACGAGCCTGTCGGACGCTTGGGATCCTTGATGCCGACTCTGCCGCGGCGGATCGCTCTGGAAACGGCGGAGACCGCTTCATCCTGACCGATCACACGCTCATGTAGGATCTTCTCCATATTGAGCAGACGGTCGGATTCCTCGCGCGTCAGCTCAACGACAGGGATATTCGTCCATGCGGAGACGATCGCGGCGATATCCTCGGCGCTGACCTCATGGTCGCTCTCCTTGGTGCTCTCCTCCCAGCCCGACTTTGCCTTTTCGAGCTGTTCGGAAATGTTCTTTTGCTCGTCGCGCAGCTGTGCCGCACGCTCAAAGTCCTGCTCGTTGATTGCGGCGGTCTTTTCGCTCTCGAGCTGTTCGAGCTCCGCCTCGAGATCCTTGATCTCATTCGGATAGGTCAAAGCGCTCAGGCGTACCTTGGAAGCCGCCTCGTCGACCAGATCGATCGCCTTGTCGGGCAGATAGCGGTCGGCGATATAGCGGGAGCTAAGCTTGACAGCCGCTTCGATCGCTTCATCGGAGATCTTAACCTTGTGGTGCGCCTCATAACGGTCGCGCAGGCCCTTGAGGATTGCGATTGCGTCCTCCTCGTTCGGCTCGCCGACCTTGACGGGCTGGAAGCGGCGCTCCAAAGCGGCGTCCTTCTCAATATACTTGCGGTACTCCTCGAGGGTCGTCGCACCGATGACCTGGAAGTCGCCGCGTGCCAACGACGGCTTGAGGATGTTTGCCGCGTCGGCGCTGCCCTCTGCCGCGCCCGCGCCGATGATGGTGTGCAGCTCGTCGATGAAGAGGATGATATTCTTGCTCTTCTTGACCTCGTCGATCGCGTTCTTGATGCGATCCTCGAACTCGCCGCGGTACTTAGTGCCCGCGATCATGCCGGTGAGGTCGAGCGCCACCACGCGCTTGTCGCGCAGGTGCTCCGGCACCTCGCCGTTGGCGATCTTCAGCGCCAGACCCTCGGCGATCGCGGTCTTGCCGACGCCGGGCTCACCGATCAGGCAGGGGTTGTTTTTGGTACGGCGGGAGAGAATCTGGATGATGCGTTTGATCTCCTCATCCCTGCCGATGACAGGGTCGATCTCGCCGTTCTTTGCCGCCTTGGTCAGATCGCGTGAGAAGCTGTCCAGCGCCTTGCTGTCGCCCTCGGCGGACGACGCGCCGCCGTTGCTCTCAAAGCCGCCTTGATGCTCGTTCTCCAGGCTCGCGCTCATATGGTCGGCGATGGTCTGCGGGGTGACGCCGAGGGCGCGCAGATAGCGGATCGCGTAGCTGTCGCGGTCGGACAGCAGGGCGATCAGCAGATGCTCGGTACCGACATAGCCGGATCCGGTACGCGCCGAGTACATCACGGCGGTCTGCATCACACGCTTGGTGCGCGGCGTAAAATCGTTCGGGGTCAGAGCGGTGGTGCCGCTGTCGCTGTCCATCATCGCCTCTAGCTTTTCGGCGGTAACGCCGCTGTCACGCAGCGCGGTATATGCGACGCCGCTGTTCTCTTTGCACAGACCTAAGAGGATATGCTCGGAACCAATATAGGTTTGACCGAGATGCTCGGCGCTTTCGATCGCCAGATTCAGCGCCTTGTTCGCTTTTTCCGTAAAGCCTTTGAATGTGTATTTCATATACCTTACCTCCTTTTAATGCCGCAGACAATTCATGGATTTCCAAATCATGCCGCAGGCAATTCATGCTGTCACAGACAGCAAATCATTCATTTATCGGCGGGAGCTAATACGGGTATCACGCCCCCATCATCGGCGGGAGCAAGCCCCCGCCCTACAGAATCAGTTAAAACGTTCCCTTAAAATCTCCGCACGTTTGATATCGCGGTCGCGGGGGCTCATATCGTCGCCGTAGCGCGTCATGATCGACGCGGGCTGGATCTCGACGATCAGCTTGTCGATGCTGTCGGTGGAGAGGGTCTCGAGCTTCTTTTCACTCACGCCCAGCCGCACCAGTGACAGCAGACGCATCGCCTCGCTGTGATCCATCAGCATCGCGCTTTTGAGGATGCCGAGAGCGCGGTGGATCTTGTCCTGCGCTTCGATATCGTTCAGCAGATTTTCACGCGAGCGCATCTCCTGCGCGATCAATTGTGTAGTGATATTCTGCAAATTATCAATCGCCGCTTTCTCGGAGATACCGAGGGTCACCTGATTGGAAAGCTGATAGAACGCGCCCGCGGGCTTGGAGCTCTCGCCATACAGTCCGCGCATCGTCAGACCGAGCTTGCTGAGATTCGCGCCAATCCGGTTGACAACGCCGGTCATCTGGAGCGCGGGCAGGTGAAGCATCACCGACGCGCGCATGCCCGTACCGAGGTTGGTGGGGCACTGGGTCAGGTAGCCGAGGCGCTCGTGGAACGCGAAATTTAATTTCTTTGAAAGAATATTATCGATCTGATCCGCCAGCACATAGGCTTCATTGAGCTCAAAGCCGTCCTTGATGACCTGCAAGCGGATGTGATCCTCCTCGTTAACCATGATGGACACGGTGTTGTCGTCGCTGAGATAGACCGCGCGTCCATCCTGCTCGCTGATGAAGTCGGGGCTGACGAGGTGGCGTTCGATCATCGCCACGCGGATGGTATCGGGGATATTGTCAAGATCGATGCGGTGGAACTTGATCTCACAAGCCTTGAGCGCCTCCCCTACCTTATCGACGACCTCACGCGCTTTATCGGCGGAGAGTCGGATCGGGAACGGGTATTCCTTGAGATTACGCGCCAGTCGAATTCTGGTCGATACAACTGCTTCACTCATCGTTATCCCTCCAATCCCTTGATCTCGTCACGCAGCTGCGCCGCGCGCTCGAAGTTTTCTTTTTCGATCGCCTCTTTCAGCTCTGCGCGCAGGGCGCTGATCTTGTCCTCAGACGACGCGGTGTCATCCGTCTTTTTCTCTTCCTCA
>DNIP01000172.1 GCA_003499325.1 Oscillospiraceae bacterium | reverse complement strand
AATTAGAATTCCTGATACCAATTCAGCGCACCTGCTGCACAGTCTCCCGGACGATCTGCTCAAGTGCCTCACGCTTTGCGAGGATATCCTTCGCGAGCGCAAGCTGACAGCGCGTCCGCACAAGATTGTGCGCGGGATAGTTGATCTTGAAATATTTGTCGCCGGTGAGGTAATCGTCGAGGAACCGCGAGGCCAGCTCAACGGTGATCGAGAACGCCGCAAGCACCAGACTGTCAAGCTCCGGCTGCGTCAGGCCGCGGGCGACCTCGCCGATGAAGCCCTTGCAGAATGCGCGGAACTTCTCCGTATCAAAGGACACGCGGCTCAGCTCCGGCTCATCCTCGGCGGCGGTGTTCGCGATAAACCGCACCGCGTCGCCGAAATCGTACATAGCCATGCCCGGCATCACCGTGTCAAGGTCGATCACGACGATCGGCCGTTTGGTTTCGCGGTCAAAGAGCACGTTGTTCGACTTGGTGTCGTTGTGCGTCACGCGCACCGGGAACGCGCCGTTTGCGTACTGCACGGAGAGAGCGCCCGCCTCCTCCCGCACCGATTCGATGAACGCGATCTCCGCCTGTGCCTCTGCCGCGCGCCCGCAGGGGTCCTCTGCGACATGCGAAAACAGCGTATCAAGGCGCTTTTTCGTGTTATGGAAATCCGGGATCGTTTCATAGAGCTGCGAGCCGTCAAAGTCCGCAAGCTGATTCTGGAACCGGCCGAATGCCGCACCGGTCGCCTCGATGACGCTCAGGTCATCGCAGGTGTCGAACGTGATCGAATCGACATGGTTCATCACGCGCCAGAATGCGTTATTGTCCGTAAATACGTAGTTTTTGCCGTCCTTTGTATGATGAAAATGCAGCGCTGTCTCCCCCGGGCATTTCGCACGGATATGCGAGGTCACGAGGTCGATGTTCTGCATGATCTTCACCGGATCGCTGAACACCGCCGTATTGACGCGCTGGAAGATGTAGCTTTTCGTGCTGCCGTCGTCATTGCGGTAGGTCACGCGGAAGGTCGCGTTGATGTTGCCGTTTGTGATCGTATCGAAGGACTGAAGCGTCCCCGGCAGCCGGAATTCAGCGCCGATCTTTGCGATAGTTTCCTGCATATTTTACTCCACTGTTACAGATTTTGCGAGGTTGCGCGGCTTATCGACATCGAAGCCCTTGCCGATCGAGACATAGTAGCTCAGCAGCTGCAGCGGGATGACCGACAGGCTGCCGGCAAAGAGGTTGTCGATCTTCGGGACATAGCAGGTAAATTCCGCGGTGTCCTCGAGATAGTAGTTGCCCATCGTGGTGACCGCCATGACCTTTGCGCCGCGGCTCTTGACCTCGACCATATTGCTGACGGTTTTCTCGATCAGGCCGTTCTGCGTGACGATGCTGATGACGATGGTGCCGTCCTCGATCAGGCTGATCGGGCCGTGCTTCAGCTCACCGGCTGCATACGCCTCGGAGTGGATATAGCTGATCTCCTTGAGCTTTAAGGAGCCCTCCATCGACAGCGCATAGTCAAGTCCCCTGCCGATATACAAGAGGCTGTCGGCGGTGATCAGCTTGGTGGAAACATACTGGCACATATCCACGACCTTGTTGATCGTTTTTTCAATAATATCGGGCATTTTGAGGAGTGCGGCGGTCAGCCTGCGGCACTCCCTCTCCTCGAGCTTACCCTTGGCGAGCGCCGTTTCAAAAGCGAACAGATACATGACCGCGAGCTGCACCATATACGCCTTGGTGGAGGCGACGGCGATCTCGGGACCCGCGTGGGTGTAGATGACCATATCGGCTTCTCTGGCGATGGAGCTGCCCTTGACGTTGACGACCGCGAGGGTCTTGGCGCCGCGGGATTTCGCAAGGCTGAGTACCGCCTTACTGTCGGCGGTCTCGCCGCTCTGGCTGATAATGATGATCAGATCGTCGTGCGTCAGCAGCGGATCGCGATAGCGGAACTCGGAGGCGATATCGACGGTTACGGAGACGCGCGCGAGCTTTTCAATGACGTATTTGCCGACCATACCCGCGTGCATGGCGGTGCCGCAGGCGACGATGAAGATGTTTTTCAGATTCCGAAGCGTGCCGAAGATGATGCCGCACTCGGACAAATTCGGCAAGCCGTCCTCGATGCGCGGCGTGATCGTCGTTTTGACAGCCGTGGGCTGTTCGTGGATCTCCTTGAGCATGTAGTGCGGATAGCCGCCCTTCTCGGCGCTGTCCTCGTCCCAGTCGGCAAAGAGCAATTCCTTTTTGAGCAGTCTGCCGTGCAGGGTGCAGAATTCCACATGGCCGTCCTTTAAGATCGCGATCTCGCCCTGCTCGAGCAGATAATAGTCCTTGGTATACTTGATGATGGCGGGCACGTCGGAGGCGATGAACACCTCGTCCTGACCCTGACCGACGATCAGCGGGCTCTCGCACCGTACCGCGTAAACGGTCTCGGGACGGTCGGCGAATACGATCCCCAGCGCGAAGGAGCCGCGCAGCTCATGGAGCGTCTTGCGGATACAGCGGATGGGGTCGCCGTCATAGTAGAAATCGAGCAGCTGCGCCACGACCTCGGTATCGGTATCGGAGAGGAACTCGTCGCGCTCGTTATCGATCAAGAATTGCTTTAACTGCTTGTAGTTCTCGATGATGCCGTTGTGGACGATGGTGACCCTGCGCCCCGAGTGGGGGTGAGAGTTGATATCGCTCGGCTCGCCGTGGGTCGCCCAGCGGGTATGACCGATGCCCGCGTGCCCCCGCGGCTTGCCCTCCTTTGCCATCTTCTCTGTCAGATCAGCCAGCCTGCCCTTGGTTTTGGCGACCTCAATTCTGCCGTTTTCAAACACGGCGATGCCCGCGGAATCATATCCGCGGTATTCCAGTTTTGTCAGTGCCGATACCAGCACGTCCGTACAGTCGCGCGGTCCGACATAGCCTACTATTCCGCACATAAGCGTTCTCCTTTTTGCAGTTATGATTGTAGTTTACTTATATGTAAGATTCCAAAAGAGTAAGACGCATTTCTCCGAGGAGAAATACGCCGTTTTTGATTAAAGATATTTGTCAATGATCATCTGAGCGGCGAGCCGTTTGGTGATACCCGAATCCATCGCGGACTTCTCGATAACTTTATGCGCGTCGGCTTCACTCAAGCCCTCCTGATCGATCAACAGCCACTTCGCCTTGTTGACGATGCGGATCTCGTCGAGCTTGCTCTCGGTGTTGCCGACCTTCTTCTCTAAGGAGCGCAGGCGTTCTCTGGCGCACACCATCAGGGACACCGCCTGTGAGACCAGCGTCTTGGACGTCGGCTTATGGAGCACAAAAACGCCGTGGACAGCTACCTTTGCGTAGATCTCGTCATAGGTGTCGTTCGCCGCAAAGATCGCGGCGATGGTGCCGTTGTTGCGGCTGACGTCGATACACAGGCGGGAGCCGAATTCATCCCGCAGGGGCGCGTTGACAATCACAAAATCATATTGGTTCTCGAGCAGCTTACAGCGTGCGTCCGACGCGCTGCGGGAGCAGTCCTGCTGAAACTGATCGCCCTGCAGAAGAGCGCTGACGTCTTTGCTGAATCTGTCGTCTGAGGACACGATCAGCATTCTGTACCGATGTTCTGTCAAGTCCAAGGTGCGCTCTCCTTTCTTTTGTCATTAGTGCGAAGTTCCGCTATTCGGCACAGTAAATCCTTGTGATCGCCGAGGGGATGAACTGCTGTACCAGCGGTGAATTTGTCGCTTCGATACGCGCCTTCTCCAGGCTGTCGGGCAGCTTTTGCGGCTCTCCCGTATCGGTGCTCACAAACGGCGCGACGCTTTCATCCGTGGGCTGCGGCAACGCCCTGTTGTTTTCGATACCGTCCATGATCGCGTAGATCATCAGCGCGTATGCCAGATACGGATTCGCCTCGGGGTCGGGCGAACGCAGCTGGGCGCAGCGGTTTCCGCTTTCGGTATAGCGAGTGAAGATAAGCTGTGAACGGTTCGTCTGCGACCATGTGATATATTTCGGCGCCTTGTGCTTGCCGAAGCGCTCAAAGGATTCCTTTTTCGGGTTGAGGAACACCGTCATACCCGCGATATTGTGCAGGATGCCCGCGATGGCGGAATCGGTCACGTCCTCTCCCGCTCTCGATTTGGTCGATACGGAAATATGCAGCGCCGAGCCTGTCTTATCCTTGATCGGCTTGGGCGAAAAGTCCGCGTATAACCCGTTGCGTGCCGCTATGGTGCGCACCACGCTTAAGAAGGTCACGGTATTGTCCGCGGCGGTGATCGGGTCGGCATAGCGGAAATCGATCTCGTTCTGTCCGGGTCCCGCCTCATGATGGGAGCTCTCGGGGTCGATCCCCATCTGCTCGAGCGTCAGGCAGATCTCCCGGCGCACGTTCTCGCCCTTATCCAAAGGCGCGATATCCATATAGCTTGCGCTGTCATAAGGAACGCCGGTGTTCTCGCCGTCA
>DNIP01000012.1 GCA_003499325.1 Oscillospiraceae bacterium | reverse complement strand
ATGACGCACCCGAGGATCAGCTGAATGAAGCCGAGAACACTCCTGTTGAGGCTGCGCAAAAGCCGTCCGACGACGATGTGCTGAACGAAATCAAGCAGGCGCTCGATAAAGCGGAAACAGATGACGGTGACGACATTCTCTCGCCTTCCCCGTCAAAGCCGACTGTCAGCCGGTTTGAACGTCTCACCGAGGAGGACTTCAAAGATCCCGAGAATGATGAATTTGAAAAGGACAATACCGACCGTCCCTCGTTGGACAAGACAAAGGTCATGGACAGGATCCCGACCGAGAAGCAGTACGACAGATTCGGCTCGTTCGAAAAGCGCCCCTCCGTCAACAGACGCGACGAAAAGCCTGACGATCAGAGCAAGAAGCGCAGTCCGATGAAGGTCATCCTCTTCATCGTCGCGATCATCGCGATCGCCGCCGCGGCATTCGCGCTGGTGCACTTTGTCATCACGCCGAAGCTCTCGGGCAACAGCGGCAATGACGCCGCACAGACGAGCGCCGAAGCCGAGACCGTCGCACCGACAGAATCCGTCTATGAAGCCAAGGCGGTCGATACGCTGAACAATATGACAGAGCGCGAAAAGATCTGTCAGCTCTTTGTGACCACCCCCGAGCTGCTGATGAACACCGACATTGTCACCGTCACGGACAACACCACCCCCGAATCGCTCGCGAATTATCCTGTCGGCGGCGTGATCCTGACACAGCAGAACACCATTGGCGATGACCAGACAAAGGCACTGATCGAGGGCTTGCAGAGCAATTCCAAGCTCCCGCTGTTCATCGCGCGCGATGACGCGATCATCACCGAGCAAACTGCCGATACCTCGCAAACCGCCGACACCACTGCCGACGGCGCTTACAACACTGCTAAAGCCGACGCACAGCAAAAGAGCAATCTGGGCTACAATGTCGATTTCTCACTGCGCGCGGATCTTGCCAATGTGAGGGCGAGCAAATCCGACCTCACCGACGCGGAAGCGGGCGATCTGGTCAGCGCGGCGGTCAAGGGCTATACCGAGAACAGCATTGTTTCCTCATTAAAATACTTCCCCGGCACACTCGACGCCAACAACAGTGCCGACGGCTCTGACGCCTTCCTGCATATCACCAAAACCGCTGACGAGCTGGACGCGAGCAGTGAGTTCACTGCCTTCCGCTCGGGCATCGAGGCAGGCGCGGGGATGATCATGGTCGATCACATCATGGTCGATCAGCTTGACAAGGAGCGCCCCTCTACCCTGAGCGACAAGGTCGTACCGCAGCTCCTGCGCGAGAAGCTCAACTATCAGGGCGTTGTCGTCACGGGCGATATGTCCGCGGGCTACTTCACCAGAGAATACAGCTACAGCACCATCGTCAAGGGTATCTTCGCCTCCGATATCGACCTGATCCTCAATCCCAACAGCCTGCAAAGCTATGTACAGGAGATCGAGAGCAAGCTCAGCAGCGGCGAGATCACCGAGGCGCAGCTCAACACCAAGGTCAAGCGTATCCTCACGCTCAAATATCAGTGCGGCATGATGGATGACGCCGTTAACGCGACCGAATCAGTTGACGCGACGACTGCATCTACTGAAACGATCAGCGAAACAACCGCAGAAACGACTGTCGAAACAACCGCTCCGACTGAATAACCTAATGACCGACTCACTCCTTTTGGAATGGGTCGGTTTTATTGTTACTCTTGCATTTCAAGTGATATCATGATATGATTGAATTACTGTTAAAGCTATGACTCCTACAGATGGTTTACTAAGAAATGAGGTCGAGAAAATCATGAAACGAATCCTGAGTTGCTTGTTTGCGATTATTCTGGCAGCAAGCTGCATGACCACCGCCTTTGCCGCAACATTGGAAAACGCTGCTCCTTTGGGAGATAAGGTAACCTATTCCGTCGTATCCGCCGTGGTAAACAGAGAATATGACTTCAAACAAGACTTTCACGACAGCTATCCGTATGACGAGGATTTTTGCACGGTAGGCGTATTCGAGCTGGATGATTATAACGGTGACGTTACTCTGACGCTCAAAAACAACAGCACGAGCGAAACCTTCGTTTACGAAAAGAACGATCAGACCGAATGGAGCGTCAAGGCGTCCGTGGATCATCTGCTGTATGAAACCACAAAGCTGGACGCTCAGGTGCATATTTACGATCTCGGCGGCGACTATGGCATCGAGGAAGTCGATATTCCTGTCACCATCACCGTTGTATCCTCTCAGTACAGCGCCGATGCCCAAAAATATCCCAGCTATGACGGCGCATACACCGCGATGTACGAGGGTGAGGATTTCACCGTGGAATACGACCCCTCCTCTCCCGATAAAGCGACAGTCAAGCTGCTGAAATCGCCGTGGCTCTTCTCGCTCAGTATCTATAATGTTGAGACCAAAGAGGCAGAGGATCATGATACGGATAATTCCGTGTTCGAGTTCCCGACAGAAGCAGAGGTCACCGATTTTGACCCGTCGAGCGGATCCTTCTGGTTCTATCTGCCGTCAAAGCTCATCATGGAGGACGGCTATCCGTTTGCATTCACGATGTCGGTTCATGGCTTCCTCAGCAAAAAAGCGACCGATGACAGCGCCGAAAAGCCCGCGGCACCCGACGCATCGACTGCTGACGGCTCCGCAAAGGACAATGCGACAAACGACAGCGCGACAAACGACAGCGTGGCAACACCTGATTCAGGAAAAACAACGGATAAGGCCGATGCAGTCAAGACGGGAGATTCTGCAACGCTCTTTATCCTCGGCGCACTCTTGCTGATCGCCGCGGCGTTCATCCTATTGTACACCAAAAAGCGCGAACAAATCCGATAAACCTTTGGGTTGACCGTCGGACATCCCGACCGTGACCCCCTGTTCATAATAATAAAGAAGCAATCAGAGCACTTCGATCAAGATCGATTGATCCAATCGGAGTGCTCTTTTTATATAAAAAAAGGACACTCACAAGAGGGTGAGTGTCCTTATCTCAAAAAGATTATTCGATTGATTGTCAATCCTATATCGGATTATTTCTTGGAATTGAAGATCGACATAATGTCATAGAAGGAATCATCATCGTCGGTGGAATCGACCTCGACCTTGGGAGCCGCGGGAGCGGGCTCAGCCAGCGGATCGGGAGCCGATGCGGGCGTGGTGGAAGCCGCTGTGGGAGCAGAGGTCGGGAACGCGCCGGAGTTATCGTTATTGCCGCCGCAGCCGGTAGCGATAACGGTCACGCTGATCTCATCCTTCATATCCTCGTCGATGACAGCACCCCAGATGATGTTCGCGTCGGGAGCAGCCTTCTGCTGCACCATGGTGGAAGCCGCGTCGATATCGTCAAGGGTAATGTCGGGAGAAGCGGTGATGTTGATGATCACGCCGGTAGCGCCGTCGATGGAGGTCTCCAGCAATGCGGAAGAGATCGCCATATCAGCCGCCACAACGCTCTTATCCTTCCCTGTCGCCTTACCGATACCCATGTGCGCATAGCCTGCGTCACGCATGATAGCGGAAACATCGGCGAAGTCAAGGTTGACAAGGCCGGGAACCACGATCAGATCAGAGATGCTCTGTACGCCCTGACGGAGGACGTCGTCCGCGATCAGGAACGCGTTCTGCAAAGTGATGGTCTGGTCGGAAACGTGCTTTAAGCGCTCGTTGGGCACGATGATCAGGGAGTCAACGCACGCGGACAGCTCCGCGATACCCTGCTCAGCCTGCGCCATGCGCTTCTTGCCTTCAAACGCAAAGGGCTTGGTCACGACCGCTACGGTCAGGATGCCCATATCCTTCGCGATATTCGCAACGATGGGAGCCGCGCCCGTGCCGGTGCCGCCGCCCATACCTGCGGTGATAAATACCATATCTGTATCCTTCAGGAGCGCCGCGATCTCCTCACGGTTCTCCTCGGCGGCAGCCTGTCCTACGCTGGGCATCGAGCCTGCGCCCTTGCCGCGGGTAGCCTTCTCGCCGATCTGGATCTTCTCCTGAGCCTGGGAATAACGCAGAACATGCTCGTCCGTGTTGATAGCAATGAACTCTACGTTCTTGACGTCCATTTTGATCATGCGGTTAACAGCGTTACCGCCGCCGCCGCCAACGCCGATTACCTTGATAACCGGAAGACCGCTTGCCGGGTTCTTTTCCACTTCAAAAGCCATTTTATATATCCTCCTTGTCATACGAGCGAAAGTCAGTACGATTCGCGCATACTTATCATTATATTTCTTCTATCATATTATAACTTACCATATCTTGCTGATAAATTCAATCATTTTCTGAATATTTTTCAAAAAATTGATAAATTTACACAGTGCGCGGCTCAATTACACCCGATTCAATGTTACCATTCACCAGTATAGGCGCCGTAGTCGGCATAATAGCCGTAATCGGCATAGCCGCCGTAGCCGTTATCGGAGTATTCATAGTAGCTGTAGCTGTCGTCGGAAACATAGCTGTCGCCGCTGTAAACGCCGGAGTTATCGCCCGCAACGCCGTTGTTGGTTCCGTCGGAAACGCCTGCCGCCTCGGTCGGCGCTTCGGTGGGATTCACGGTGGGCGTGACCTCGTCAAAGTAAGAGCGCTTGGTGGTGTTGCAGCGCGATACATCGAGGATACCCGCCGTCTTGACGGTGGTGGCGCCGTCGATCTTATCATTGATGATGATCATGGCGGTGCGGATCTTATAATCCAGATCCTCGGGGATACCGAGCTTGACCTTGATGCGGTTCTCGTAGGTGAAGGAGATATCCGCCATGTTGGTCGCATCGATCTCGGTGATGCCCTGATAGCCGTTGTCGGCAAAGGTCTGGGTGATGCTTTCGATCATGGAAACGACCTTTTCATCCTCATAGCTGACGTAATCGCCGATCTCGCCCGAGGTGAGGGTCGGGCCAATGAAGATCGGCAGATTATACTGCGATACATCCGTGATTCTGTCAAGGATACGGCCCCTGGTGCTGATGACCAGATACTCTGTCTGGTTCACCTTGATCAGATAGCCCTCGACCGCCTCGACAACCGAAATACGGATTGTATCGGGGATCTTGAAGCTGACGGTCGATTCCTCTACATAGGGGAACGCCTTTTTGATGCGGTTCTCGGCAGGGCGCTTGGGCGCTAAGAAGATATTCTCGCCCCTTTTGATGCCGCAGGCGTCGATGATCTGCTCCTCGGTATACTTGGTGATGCCCGTCACCTCATATGCCTGCGTTTTAAACAGTACGGTCAGGGAGAGGATCACGCCGATGATCAACACGATCGCGACGATCGACACATAGCTGATGATACGGATGATCCTGCGCTGTGTCGGTGATAACGGCTTGCGCGGCTTCTCGGGCTTCTTCTTGGCGCTTTTCGCCTTTTTGGCGGGCTTTTTCTTTTTGCTCTTGCCCTTGCCGATCTTGCGGTGATTGCGGCGCGATCTCTCGTCGCGTTCGTCGATAAAGTCCTGTTCGCGGCGTTCGCGCTCGCTCACCTCATCGGTATAGAAGGAGTTGGTATCATCCGAGAACTCGTTCAGCATATCGTCGTCACGATACCGATCAGCGGGTCGCGACCTGTAATCGCGGCGATTGCGGCGCGCTTCCTCATAGCGCGGATCGTAGGCGTCATCGTCGCCGTAGTCGTCGTCATAATGCTCGCTGTAGCGGTCGTCGTAACGATCGTCATAGCGATCATCGTATCGCTCGTCGTAGCGTTCGTCATACGGGTCGTCGAGCGGATCTCTGTCGAACCTCTCGTCATCATACAACGGCTCGGCGGATCGGCGTGACGGACGCTTCCTCGGCGCGTTGCGGGAATTCTTTTTCCCCTTTTTTTTGCGCTTGAATGCCATGATACCCCTCCTTTCTTCCTTTATATTTCACTAAATAAAGATTATATCATAATCCTGTTAAGATTTCAATTCAATAACGCCTTTTATACTAAGTATCCATTAAA
>DNIP01000155.1 GCA_003499325.1 Oscillospiraceae bacterium | reverse complement strand
GCGAGATCGGAGGAGATATGCCCGACTTCACTGTGGAACATGAAAATGTTGAACATTCCGCTCTGCTTGCGAAAACGATTGTCGAGCTTTTCCGCTTCCGTCTGAGCGTCGAGCACCTCGTTGTGCATCATCTTCTCGTTTGCGCTGTCGAGCATTTTGACATACGCGTCGGCGTTCGTGGTGACATAGACATATTCGATGCCGCCGAGCAGCATTGCCAGCGCGAGCATCGCGAGCGCGATCCATCCTCGTTTCATTCCTTTTCCTCCTGTTCCGATGCTTCTTCCTGCTCTCGCAGATCCTCGCTTTGGATGCCGTTTTCCGTCAGCGTATCATCCGTCAGCACGCTGAGCGTGCCATTCGGCTCGATGATACCCCAGCGCACCGTGCTTTCGTCGGCGATATCCTTTTCGCGCAGGAGCGAATAAACGTCCTCACGGCTGATTCGCAGCTTTTTGAGCTGTGAATCGATCATTTGTCCATCCTTGATGATGATGATCGGATGGCCGCAGATCAGGGAGCGGAAGCGCCTGCTCTTCATCATCAACAGCGAGACCAGCAGCTCGATCGCCACGATCATCATGATGGGCACGAGCGAGTTGAGCAGCGGGCGTTCGGCGTTTTCGAGCGGGAGCGAGGCGACCTCCGAGATGATCAGCGTGATCACCAGCTCCGAGGTCTGCATATCGCTGACCTGCCGCTTTCCCATCAGGCGCACCGCGGCTGTGACGATGATGTAGATCAGGATTGTTCTTATCAGTAATGTGAGCAAAATATTCGCCTCCTGTCACGTACTCTATTATGTGAAAATGCACCAAAAAAATGTATGCAAATTTCGCATGGAAAATTGCATATTTCTTTCAAAGGATTATAAATATAGGGTGGAGGAGTATAATGACAATGTATACGTAAAAATGTTAATCTGCGGTATTAGCGTCCGTTTATGACACGATATTATGTCGAGAAAGAAGGCTCATTATGAACAGCAGTCCGTACTTCGTCACACTCAAGCGGCTGATCGATGAGATCGGTCTGACCAGCTACTACATGCCTGTGGATCCCGAGGAGATCCACGTAACTGTTACCGACGTTGACCGTCCGGGCTTGGAGCTGGTCGGTCACCTCAAATACTATGACAGCCGCTATCTGATCGCCTTCGGACGGACGGAAATGTCGTTCCTCGAATTGGAAAACAGGCAGACCCAGCTCGAACAGCTCGAGCCGATCATCAGCCAAAAGCCGCCCGCAATGATCATCGCGCGCGATATCGAACCGCTCGAGTCGATGATGGAGCTGGCGCGCAAGTATATGGTGCCGATCCTCACGACTGCCGACTCCACCTCCGAGGTCGACGCGGCGATCGTATCCTTCCTCAATGTCGAGCTGGCGCAGCGCATTACCCGCCACGGCGTTCTCGTTGAGGTGTACGGCGAAGGTATTTTGCTGATCGGCGACAGCGGCGTCGGTAAATCCGAGACCGCGATCGAGCTGATCAAGCGCGGTCACCGTCTGATCGCCGACGACGCGGTTGAGATCAAGCGCGTGTCCAAAAAGTCGCTGGTCGGATCCTCACCCGAGAATATCCGCCACTTCATCGAGCTGCGCGGTATCGGTATCATCAACGCCCGCCGCATCTTCGGTATCGGCGCGGTCAAGGTCAGCGAGAAGATCGATCTGGTCATCAATCTCGAGCTGTGGAACAGCAAGAAGGTCTATGACCGCATGGGCATGGACGACGAGTATATGGAGATCCTCGGTATCGAGATCCCTGTTGTCACCATCCCCGTCAAGCCCGGCCGTAACCTCGCGGTCATCATCGAGGTCGCTGCCATGAACCATCGCCAGAAGAAGATGGGCTACAACGGCGCCCAGGAGCTCTTGCAGAATCTCGGCATGGATATCAGCCCCGAGGATATCGGCAAGAAGAAGATCGATACGAATTGGTGAGGAGTTGTCCAAATCTTTGATTTGGTTTACAACTCCCACGCAACAGCGCTCCAAGAATCGGAGCGGGCGATCAAGTCCGCGAACGATGATTGGCTAAGCGCCACTGCGAGGACTTTTCCCATAAGAAGGAACTTTTCAGGGGATTTGATATCGGTCACGCTGATTGGTTAAGCGCCACTGCGAGGACTTTTCCCATAAGAAGGAACTTTTCAGGGATTTGATGTCGATCACACTGATTGGCTGAGCGCCACTGCAAAGCACCTTAGTTGCATGAAATGTGACAAAATGAGTATTCATGGAGAAACTATGAAGTATTTAACTGATATATTAAACAACAGAAATATTACATATGTTTGCAACGAGCCCATGGCGGCTCATACCACCTTCAAGATCGGCGGCGCGGCGGATATTTTGATCACCGTCAGGTCGATCGACGAGCTGCAAACCGCGGTCAACGCCTGCAAAGCCTGCGACATCCCCTTGATGATCCTCGGCAACGGCTCCAATCTGCTGGTGTCCGACAACGGCATCGAGGGCGCGGTGATCATGCTGGACGGCGATTTCAAGGAGATCACCGTTGACGGCACGATCATCACCTCCGGCGCGGGCGCGAAGCTCAGCCGTCTGTGCAGTGTCGCGCTGGAGAACAGCCTGACAGGGCTGGAATTCGCCTACGGTATCCCCGGTACTGTCGGCGGCGCCATGTACATGAACGCGGGCGCTTACGGCGGCGAGATGAAGGACGTTGCGCTGAGCGTGACGGCATTGACTGCCGACGGCGAGCTCCGAGAGGTTCCCGCGGAGGAGCTGCAGCTCGGTTACCGCACCAGCGTCTTTAAGACCAACGGAGATATTATTCTTTTTTCGAAATATAAATTAGAGCAGGGCGATCAAGC
>DNIP01000047.1 GCA_003499325.1 Oscillospiraceae bacterium | reverse complement strand
GGTGTCGCGCGCCTCGCGCGATATGTCCGGCGGCGTTGTCGAGGTTGTCAAGGATGATTACATCGGCTTTGTCGGTGACGATATCTATGTGGATGAACCCACTGCCGAGGACGCGATGATCGCCCTGTGCGACAAGCTGAACGCGGGGAATTATGATATCCTGCTGATCTTAGCGGGTGAAGAGCCCTCCGCCGAAAACGCGCGAAAAATGTCGGATACCCTGACCGCGAAATATACGCGCAGTGAAGTCATCATGGTCAACGGCGGCCAGCCGATCTATGATTACATTCTGATACTGGAATAAAACACCATGAACATGGATTTACAGAAGCTGGCGTATGATTACGTCAAAATTATTTTTAATAAATATATCAGTGACGGAAATTATATGGGGTTTTACCTGTTGTACTATGGCAAAGCTATTTATAAGGTAGAAGCCTTCCCCGGAGCCGGGCATAACTATTATGCCATTCTTGACGGTGTATACCGTTATGCGCGTGAAACCCGTACGGACAATTTTCAGGATATTTTTGAGCGCTCGTTATCGTTTACGATAGATTCAACTTTTTATCCCAATGATGTTTCTTTATTTTGCAATTATTTGGTTACAGAGATCAATAATGAGATCAGCGGAAAATCTCCGTTCAGCATTGATGTGGATCGTGTTTTAGATCATTTGAAAAAAAGGGCGGAAGAGTATGAATTGCTCCGGAATGATCCTTCTGTCAAAAGAGAAATCATAAGGACACAGGAAATTGTGACAAAAAAACGCTAAGAACAGCCCGCTGCGGCTATTTGTTAAGAAAGGAAAGACAAGATGCTTATTTTATTTACCGATACCGATACCGATATCACCCCTGCCGAAGCGAAGGAATTCGGCTATCATCTGATCAGTATGCCGTACTCGATCGACGGAGTGACGACCTATCCCTATGAGGATTTTGACGAGTTCGACGCGCACGCGTTCTATGACAAGCTGCGCGGCGGCGTTCTGCCGAACACCTCGGCGATCTCCACTCAAAAATACAAGGAGTATTTTGAGCCGCATTTCAAAGAGGGCAACGATATTTTGTACGTCCATTTCTCCCGCAACATGACCGCGACCTTTGATAACATGGATATCGCCGTCAAGGAGCTGCTGGAGCAGTACCCCGACTGCAAGTTTTATGAGATCGACACAATGGGTATCACCCTGTGCTCCCTGATGACCGTCAAGGAGATCGGCGATCTGTATAAGGCGGGCAAAACCGCCGAGGAGATGCTCGAATGGGCAAAGACCGAGGTCAACAAGGTCGGCTGTTATTTCTTCGCCGACGACCTCAAATTCTTCAAGCACAGCGGTCGTGTGTCCGGTATCGCGGGCACGATGGGTACCCTGCTCGGCATCCGCCCGATCATCTATATGAACGAGGAGGGCAAGATGGTCTCCGTCGGCAAGGAAAAGGGCAGAGTCAAGGCGATGGAGCGCCTGTTAAGCTATGTCGATCAGCTCGGCGAGAACGTCAAGGATCACCGTGTGCTGATCGGTCACGCCGACTGCCGCGATATCGCCGAGGGTATCGAGAAGATGCTCAAGGAAAAATACGGCGACGACCTGCGTACCGAGATCGTGGACGTCAACCCGACCGCGGGCAGCCATTGCGGCCCCAACACCGTCGGCGTCTGCTTCCACGCCAAGAGAAGATCCCTGTAAGAGTGGTCAGTAGTCAGTGATCAGGGATCAGTAGGGACGACCATTGGTCGTCCGTGCCCCACAGGGACATTCTCCAAGCGAAAGAACGACCTGTTATTGACAGCATCACGAAATCGAGGAAATATATGATCACCATCAAAGAAGTATCAACAAAAAAAGAACAAAAGCAGTTCATCGATTTTCCGCTCGATCTGTACCGCGATAATCCGTATTTTGTGCCGCCGCTGTACGGGGATGAAAAGGCGATGTTCAAACCGAATTTCACCTACAACGACTGCTGTGATATCGTCAACCTCCTCGCCCTTGACGGCGACAAGCCCGTCGGCAGGATCCAGGGGATCATCCAGCGCGCGGCGAACGAGAAGAACAATGAAAGGCGCGTCCGTTTCACCCGCTTTGACGCGATTGACAGTCAGGAGGTCGCCGAAAAGCTCTTCTCCGCAGTCGAGGATTGGGCAAGGGCAAAGGGCATGGACACGATCCACGGCCCTCTGGGCTTCTCCGATCTCGAGCGAGAGGGACTGCTGATCGAGGGCTTTGACCAGCTCTCGACCTTTGAGGAGCAGTACAACGCGCCCTATTACGCAAAGCTGATCGAGAACCTCGGCTTTGAAAAGGAAGTCGACTGGACGGAGAGCAAGATCTATCCGCCCGATGAGGATGACGGCACCATGCGCAAGATGGCGGATTTTGTCATGAAACGCTACAACCTGCATTTCGGTCAGGCGAAGAGCATCTCCGATTTCATCAACAAATACGGCGACGATTTCTTCGGCTTGATCGATAAGGGCTACGAGAAGCTGTACGGCACCGTGCCCTTTACCGAGGCGATGAAGCGCGAGATTATCAAGTCCTTTAAGCTGATCGTCGATCTCAAGCACGTCGCGATCATCCTCGATGAAAACGATCGCGCGGTGTGCATCGGCATCTGCTTCCCCTCTATCGCGAGGGCGGTACAGAAATCACGCGGCAAGCTCACGCCGCTCGCGTTGCTCCGCCTGCTGTGGGCGATCAAGCGCCCGTCGGTGATCGACTTCGGACTGATTGCGGTCGACCCGACCTACCTCAACCGCGGCGTATCGACGGCGATCTCCGCCGAGATCTTGAAGATTTTGCAGGACGACCGCATCGAATATGCGGAAACGAACTTGAATCTGGAGGACAATGCCGCCATCCGAAACCAGTGGAAGCGGTTCAAGGAAGTTCAGCATAAGCGCAGAAGAGCTTATGTGAAGAAGATAGGATAATAACATAACAGTACCAATGTCATTCCGAGGAGGGCAACGCCCGACGTGGGAATCTCAACCGCTTTCAACACATATTTTCTTTGTAGGGGAGGGTCTTGACCCTCCCGATTGTCCGATATTTGACGGACAAAGAGAGTTTTGAGAGAGTAATAATATATGAAAAGGTATTTATGATATGATCGGAAATTAATTTTGGTTTCCGAACGGGAGGGTCAAGACCCTCCCCTACAATAAGTTGAGGTGCTTATGAAATTGATTGTTGACTGCTTCGGCGGCGATAAAAGCCCTGCGGCCAATGTCGAGGGCGCGGTACTCGCCGTCAAGGAGCATGATGATCTCAGCCTGATTCTGACAGGTGATGAAAACACGATAAAAAGCGAGCTTGACCGCCTTGGCTATACGGGCAAAAAAATCGAGATCGTCCATGCGCCCGAGGTGATCACAGGTGAGGATAAGCCCACCGACGCGATCCGTCTCAAGCGCGACAGCTCGATGATCAAAGCGATCGCGATGCTCCGCAAGGAGGATGAGATTTCGGGCGTGATCTCGACAGGCGCGACAGGCGCGCTGATCGCCGCGGCGACCCTGCGGATCGGTCGCATCCGCGGCATCCGCCGACCCGCCTTCTGTCCGATCTTGCCGACGATGGACGGCGGCATCGTGGGCATCTGCGATTCGGGCGCGAACGTGGATATCACCCCCGAGATGCTGCTGCACCAAGCCATCCTCGGCTCGGCGTATCTCAAAAACGTCTACGGCGTCAAGAATCCGCGCGTCGCGCTGCTGAACGTCGGCGTGGAGAGCGAGAAGGGCGACGACCTGCGCAAGAAGGCGTACCCGATGCTGGACGCCTGCGACAGCATCCATTTTGTCGGCAATATGGAGAGCCGCGACCTGCTGTCGGGCAAATATGATCTGGTGGTTTGCGACGGCTTCTCGGGCAATGTGCTGGTCAAGACGACCGAGGGCACGGCGCTGGAGCTGCTCAAAAAGCTGAAAAAGGATATCTACTCCAAGCCCATCTACAAGCTTGGCGCGCTGCTGATGAAAAAGATGTTCATGGAGGAGAAGGAATTCATGAACTACCACAATTACGGCGGCTCGGTGCTGCTCGGCTGTGAAAAAACCATCGTCAAGGGTCACGGCAGCTCTGACGCGAACGCGGTGCGCATCTGCATCGATCAGGCGTATAAAATGTCCGCGGGCGCGATGAACGCCGAGATCGAAAAAGCGTTGGAGAGGATCAATGAAAACCAAGCGTAAGATCAGATACAGTGTATCGAGTGCCGTAGGGTACGGCGCTTGTCGACGTACCGCAATGATGTTCGTTGATGGATGATCAAAAAAAGAGAATCAATGAAACGCAGGTTCGGCACGTCGGAAACCGCCGTGCCCTACAATAAGATAGCATGAAAAAAAGGAGATTAAAATATGTTTGAAGATTTAAAGAAGATTCTGGATGAACAGCTCCACTTGAACGGCATGGAGATCACCAAGGAGAGCCGTATCAAGGAGGATCTCGGCGCGGACAGCCTCGACGTCCTGCAAATGCTGATGACCATCGAGGAGGAGCACGGCATCGT
>DNIP01000147.1:915-8055 GCA_003499325.1 Oscillospiraceae bacterium | reverse complement strand
TTTTATTCAGAAGCGTTCCTTTTCGTTTCATGGTCCTCCCCTTCTTATCGCTTCAGGTTATCCCTGCGGAAGAACAGGAAGCCGCGCAGTACATTGATGAAGTCGTTGACATACCGTTCGTTGCTCGCGTTCCAGAAGAAGCCCATACGTGCGAGAATCTGCGTGGTGAAATGAGCGCTGCAGGGCAAAGCGACGACCTTCTTGCCGTGAGCGGTGTTCATGTAAGCGGTCATGCTCGACAGGATCGCCGCCTTGTCGGGATCCTTCTGCGCCTCGTTCAGCGCCGCGGCGAACTCCTCATACTCGACGAAGCGGATCGGGATGCCCGCGTCGTTCATCCTGCGGATGATATCGCCCAAGGGCAGGGTATGGTTGTTGACCGCGTTGAACACGGTGCAGTCCTTGGGGGTCTTGGCGAGCTTTAAGAACGCGTTGCAGGAGGTGTCGATCGGTCCCATACAGACCTGATTCTCGATCATCTGGTACGGGAAGCAGCCGAGCAGCTCATAGGAGCGCAGTCTGCCCATGAAGTTGTTGGTCAGGAAGTTGATCTGGAACTCGCCGTCGGATTCACGCGCCGCGAGCGTACCGACGCGGATGACCTTGCCGTCCAGTCCGCGCTCGGCAACCGCCTCGAGCACCATCCTCTCGCCCATGAGCTTGGAGGAGGTGTACTTATTATCGAGCGTCTGTCCGTAATAGAAGCTCTGTTCATCCAGCGAGCGGCGGCTCAGCTTGGTGATATCCTCGGTCGTACCCGCGACGGAGACGGTAGAGAAGTGCACCAGTCGCGCGCCGAGCTTCTCACACAGCTTGATGCAGTTGACGACGCCGCCGACGTTGATGTCCTCGATATCGGTGCCGTTAGAGAAATGCTTAACGTTCGCGGCACAGTTGAACACGGTCCGGATCGGCTCGCCCTCGAGCGGCTCAAAATACTTGTAGTCGGTCACATCGCCCTCGACCACGCGTACACGCGCGTCAAAGACGTCCTCAAAGCGGGTGCCGAAGTAGTAGAACAGCATATTGTGCATACGCTCGGCGGCAGAGTGGAACTTGCCCTTTCTGAGCATACAGTAGACGTATCCGTCCTCGGTGTCGAGGTATTCCGCCACCAGATGTGCGCCCATGAAGCCGGTCGCGCCCGTGATCAGCACGTTGCCGAGCTTGTATTGCTCACCGCTGCGGAAGGAGTCTATATTATTCTTTAAAAGAAGATTATCGATCTTCGAGTAATCATAATCGTCGAAGTCGAACATACCGCTCTCCGTCGCGACGTCGCCGTCCTTGAACAGCTCGGCGAGCGCTCTGGGGGTGGTGTGCTTGAACACGTCGCCGTAGGTGATCGGGAAGCCGTTTTCGGAAGCGTCCAGCACGACCGCGGTGACCACCAGCGAGGTGCCGCCGATCTCAAAGAAATCGTCTGTCGCGCCGACCTTTTCGAGGTTGAGCGCCTTCTCAAAGGATTTGCAGAAGAATTCCTCGGTCTTGTTGGCGGGAGCGACGAATTCGCCCATCGATACGGGCACCGGCTCGGGCAGACGGCGGATATCCGTCTTGCCGTTGGCGGTCATCGGCATCTCGACCATCTGTAAGTAGGCGGTCGGCACCATGTAATGGGTCAGGTGCTTTTTCAGCTCGTCACGCAGGGCGTCGATATCGATCTGCTCGTCCGCGGTGAAGTAAGCGCACAGGTTGTCCTGTCCGTTGAGCTTGCGGATGACGACGGCGACCTTCTTGATATGCGGCTGTACCGCGATCAGACCCTCGATCTCGCCCAGCTCGATGCGCAGGCCGCGCAGCTTGACCTGGTTATCCAGTCTGCCGAGGATGATGACGTTGAAGTCCTCGTCGTACTTGGCGTAGTCGCCCGAACGGTACATGCGCTGTCCGCGGTATTCGACAAACGACTGAGCGGTTTTCTCGGGCAGGTTGCGGTAGCCCTCGGCAACGCCCACGCCGCCGATATACAGCTCGCCGATCACGCCGTAGGGCGCTATGTCGCCGAACTTGTCGACAATGTACTCGGTGTAGTTGGTCAGCGGTCTGCCGATGTTGATCGCCTTGGCGTCATTGAGCACCGCGGCGTTGGAGGAGACGGTGATCTCGGTCGGGCCGTAGGTGTTGATGATCAGCGCGTCGGGCGCGGTGACCTTCAGGCTGTCGCGCAGGGACAGCGGATAGGCTTCACCGCCGGACATGATGATCTTGCAGTCGGCGAGGCGCTCCTTAAAGGGCGCGTACTCCATGTACTGCTGTAAACGGGACGGGGTCGCGTTGATACAATCGACGTTGTGCTTTGTCATCAGCTCGGCAAGCGCACGCGGATCATTCATCTCGTCCTCCGCGGCAAAGATCAGGGTCTTGCCGTTGCACAGCGCGCCGGTATGCTCCTTAAAGGACATATCAAAGGAAACGGTCGTCACGGAGAGGTAATTGGACACGCGCTCTTTGACGTTGTACATGATGGTGTTGCCCTTGTGCGGGGTGAGATAGTTACAGATACCCTTGTGGCGGAGCATCACGCCCTTGGGCTTGCCGGTCGAGCCGGAGGTGTAGATCATATAGCTCAGCTCGTCTCCCGTCATCGGCAGAGCGGGATTATCGGCAGGCTCTCCCGCGGTGATATCCGCTACGTCGATCGCCTTCTCCGCGGGATAATCCGCGAGCTTGTCGGCGGTAGTGATGATATAGCTCGCCTCGGAGTCGGTGATGATATGATTGATACGGTCGGCGGGATACTGCGGATCGCAGGGGATGAATGCCGCGCCCGCCTTGTTCACGCCGAACAAACAGCTGAAATAGCAGCTCTGTCGGGGCAGGAGCAGGGCGACGCTGTCGCCGACCTTAACGCCGCGCTTGATCAGGTTAGCGGCGACGGTATTGGCTTTGTCGTTGAGTTCTTGGTATGTCAAGGTCGCGTCCTGCGCGATGACAGCGATCTTGTCGCTGTTCTCGGCGGCGCTTTTCTCAAAGAGTTGATGTAAGAGGACAACGGGCGTTTCGGCGGTCTCGACCACGCTCTTCTCCTCCATCACCTTCACCTGATCCTCAGGCAGTGCGGAGGCTTCACGCACGGTGGTGACCGCGGTGTCGGAGAGCAGGTCGAGGGTATGTCTGATCTGCTCGATCAAGCCCTCTACGACCTTGTCCTCGAACAGCTCGGAGGAATACTGCACCATGAAGTGCAGCCCCTTGGCTCCCTTGCGGATGACGATGCCGATATCGCGGCTCATCTTCTGCAGCGGCGCGTACATCTCCACGCTCAGTCCGTCCTTGTCATACGCGGGCGGATTCCACATGAAGTTGACGCTCACGTCGAACATCGGGTTGCGGCTTTCGTCACGCTGCTTGACGAACTCGCGCACCACGTCCTCGAACGGCAGGAACGCGCCGTAGGTAGCATTGCGCACCGCCTCGCTGACAGAGGCGAGGTAGTCCGATAAAGCGGCGGTTCTCTGCGGCTTGACGCGGACAGGCGCGGTATTGACGAACATACCGATCACATTGTCGGCGCCGTTGGGTCGTGTGTTGGTGGGAATGCCGAGGACAAGATCCTCGGACGCGGTATATTTACCCAGCGCCATCGAGATCGCCGAGAAGATCAGCTCAAACTCGGTGACCGTATAACGGCGCGCGGCGTTATCGATGACCTTGAGCGCCTCGTTGTCATAGTCAAAGACGATCTCTCGATCGGACAGCGGGTGCACCTTGGGGCGCTTGCCCTTGAGCGGCATCTCGCTGACGGGTACGCCGTCCTCGAACAGCTTGTGATAGAACTGCATGCCGCTCTCGTACTTTTCGTTCAGGCTGTCGTCATACAGATCACTCAGATCGATGGCGTCGGCTTCGATCTCCCTGCCGTTCAGTCCGTCGATCAGCTCCCTGACAAAGGTGCCTGCGGAGCCGCCGTCGAACGCGATATGATGGATCGCCAGATGCAGGATGATACTGCCGTCGGCGACAGAGTACAGGGTCGGGATCACAGGGATAGCGGCGTTGAGGTCGAAGGGCGTCAGGTAGCTGTCCACCTGCTCGATGACCTCCTCACGCGACTGAGCCGTTTTCTCGATGATGGTCGGCAGCTTTTCGGTCAGCACGCGAACGGGCAGACCGTTTTCCTCCGCATAGAAGGAATGGAACGCCTCATGCGCCGCAAACACGGCATTGAGTGACTTTTTGATATCCTCGAGGGACGCGCCCTTGATGATCGCGGCGATATTCAGGTTGTATACCGAGGAGTCGGGATCCATCTTCTGTTCAAGATACATACCGCGCTCGCTGGGGGTCAGCGGATAGACCTTGACCTTCTTTTTCTTCTTACCCACCTTCTTGGCGGTCGCCTTTTCGATCATCTGACGCTCGATCATGCGCGGCGTTTTACCCGCAAAGATATCCGCCGTCGCGATATGATAGACCTTGCATTCCCCGGCGATCATGGCGCACTTGATGGAGTCGCCGCCCAGGGCGAAGAAATCGTCGTCGATACCGACGTTCTCAATATCCAGAATCTTTTCAAACGCGTCGCACAGCGCCTTTTGCATATCGGTCTCGGGCGCAGCGTAGTCGCTCTTGAACGCGCCTGCTTCGGGAGCCTCCAGCGCGTTTCTGTCGAGCTTACCGTTGGCGTTGACGGGGAGCTTGTCGAGCTTGACAAAGAACGCGGGGATCATGTACGGCGGCAGCTTGTCGGCGATCGCCTCTTTGAGATCGTCCGCGTCGACAGGCGCGTCCTCGACATAATACGCGACCAGATAGACCTGCCCGTACTGGTTCTTGAAATCCTTGATTGCGGCGTCATGCACACCCTCGGTTTTCTTGATGACGCTCTCGATCTCGCCCGGCTCTACGCGCTGGCCGTTGATCTTGACCATCCAGTCCTTACGGTTGAGATAGATGATGTTGCCGTCCTCAGAGCGGCGCACGATATCGCCGGTTTTGAGCATCTTGGGAAAGCCGTCCTTATCGGCAAAGGGATTGTCGACAAAGGTCTTGGCGGTCTGCTCGGGCAGGTTGAGGTAGCCTGTCGCGAAGTGACCCGAAAGGCAGAGCTCGCCCTCGTCAGCGAGGTTACCGTCATCGTCAAAGATATATGCCTTTTCCTTACCGATCGGCTTACCGATGGGGGTATTGTCATAGGGCTTGTCAATTTTGAAGCCAAACACGCCGGAGGCGGACTCCGTCTGTCCGTACATCACAAAGATCTCAAAATCCTCGCTGTAGATACCCGACACGCGCTCCGAACCGGTGACAACGGTTTTCAGCGAATTGCCCTTGGGCTTGAACACCTTGAGCATCTTCGGGCTGATAAAGGTACGGTTGATCTGATTGTCTTCAATAAAATCGGCGAGCAGCACCGGGTCGCGCATCGCCTCATACGGCATCAGGTAGGAGGTCATCACACCGCACAGCGGCGCGAATACGCCCTGCACCGACGCGACAAAGGTGAACGGCGCGCCCAAAGCGGCACGATAGCCCTTCGGCGCGTTGGCATAATCGATATAGCGGATCACGGAATCGCTGATGCTCTGATGCGAGTGCAGCACGCCCTTGGGCTTACCTGTGGAACCCGAGGTGTAGATCAAGAGGGACGGGTCTTCGTCCTCTGTCTCGACAGCGCCCTCAAAGGATGCGATATCGCCCAGACGCTTCAAAAACTTCTCGTTGATGACCGCCTTGGCGTGACAGTCGGAGCGGATATATTCCAGTCGCTCTGCAGGATAGGTCGGTGACAGCGGGGCAAATGCCGCGCCCACCAGCCACGTCGCGTACATTGCGGCGATATACTCTTTATTGCGGGGCAGCTCGATGGTGACGAAGTCGCGCGGACTGACGCCCATCTCACTCAGCTTTCCCGCGATTCTGCGCGCGTAAGCGTCGAGCTGCGCATATGTAAAGCTGTTATTCTCACCCTGATCCACGATGACGGTAAAATCAGGGTCGCTTTTGATATTTTCTCTGATCCGGCGGATTAATTCACTCATATATTACCTCCTTGGAATATGTTCAGCCGCAGTAAAGCGAAACACAAGTGTTTTATTCGATGTTAAGCGCCTTGGTAAAGCCGGTCAGGCGGAAAATCTCCAGCACATTGGGGGCTAAGTTCTTCAGGGTCAGATTGCCCTTGCCGACGGTGCGGTTCGCGCCGACGACCACTCTCAGACCGCCCGAGGAAATGTAATCCACCTTCTCCATATCGAGCACCATGGTCTCGCACTTGGGAGCGGCTTCATTGACCGCCTGCTCCAGTTCGCGTGCCGTCAGGGTGTCGATGCTGCCCTCGATGGCGATTGTACAATTCTTGTCTGTAAAGGTTGTGTTTAAATTCATGGTTTGCCTCCCTGTTATTTTACATAAATATACATTTTAATTATAACGCTGTTTCGTAACAATTTCAACACTTTTACAGACAAAAAATGGAAATCTTTCAGCATATTTCACATTTCCGGCAGTGCTGCGCCGGCAAATCATCAGCCTATCGCTTTCCGGCTTATGAGCAGTAATCCTCCAAACGCTCTTTTAATTCTTTCAAAGAATCAACATGGATCCCTTCTTCCAGTCTGACGCGGTCGGATTTGGGCAGATCGGAGAGCTTGGTATCCGTCCTGACCACCGTGTCGCCGTCCTTGAACACCGTCACTCTTCCCTGTGAAATGCCGATGATATAGCCGCTTTCGGCGGTGCTCTCCTGTACGGCGGCGGATGAAGATTCCTGCGTCGTCGCCGCGGGTGCGAGCGCCGTCATCAAGATCAGATACGCGGTCAGGATCACTCCCGTGATGATAATCAGCTTTTTCAAATCACTCACCTCAGCAGTAGTTTTCCCTGTTCTTTTATCTATTATTCCCATTTTTGCCCTTTGTTTATGAGGAAAAATCTCTGTTATTTTAGAAAAATCTATTTATTTTTTTACCGAAAAGTGGTATAATTGCAATATATATTGTATTTGAATACAACTCTGTAGGCGCCGCGTCCGTGATAACGGCGGTATTGCCTAATACTAATATTCGATAAAAAGCAGACAAATTATTGATCGAGGATGATTTTCGCAAGACGAGGCGAACGACGCGGGCATACTTGAGGTGTTGTCCAAATCTTTGATTTGGCTAACAACACCCATGCAACAACACTCCAAGAGCG
>DNIP01000147.1:0-860 GCA_003499325.1 Oscillospiraceae bacterium | reverse complement strand
CGGACACGCGTGTCGGCGATTGGCTTAGTGTCACTGCTGACGTATGGCAAGGAGTTCAACGAAGTATTTCGGAAATCAGACCGATAAGAATGTCGAGTTTTTATTGAATATTAGTATAAGTTTTCTCAGTTCATCTCACAGATTCAGGAGGAATAACATGAGGAAGACCGATATAAGCAAATACACCGATAAGATCGATGTTCAGCCGAAGAAGGAGAGCGGCTTCAAAAAGGTGCTGTCCGTGATCGGCAGGGCGCTGTTGACGATCCTTTTGGTGCTGGTGGTGGCAGGGCTCATCGTCAGCATCTCCGTAGGCGCGTATGTGATCAAGATCGCCAACGAGCCCACCGGTATCGACCTGAACGCCCGTTCGCTGAACTTAAGCTCCTTCATCTACGTTGAGAACAAACAGAACGGTCAGTTCGAGGAATACCAAACGCTCTACGGAACGGAAAACCGCATCTGGGTCGATCTCAAGAATATGCCCAAGGCGATGCCCGAGGCGATCGTCGCGATCGAGGACAAGCGTTTTTATGAGCATAACGGCGTTGACTGGTACCGTACCGGCTCGGCGGTTCTGTCACTGGTGACAGGCAGGGACAACTACGGCGGTTCCACCCTGACCCAGCAGCTCGTCAAGAACATCACCGACGACAGCGAGGTCTCGCTCACCCGTAAGCTCCGCGAGATCTTCCGCGCGCTGAATATCGAGCGCGAATACAGCAAGGATGATATCATCGAGGCATATCTGAACGTCGTCAACTTCGGCAATAACTGTCAGGGCGTCGAATCGGCCTCGCAGCTGTACTTCAACAAGCCCATCGGCGAATGCACTGTCGCGGAATGCGCGGCGATCGCGG
>DNIP01000126.1 GCA_003499325.1 Oscillospiraceae bacterium | reverse complement strand
GCAGAGGATCGTGACGAGGATAAGGCTTAGTATTGCTTTAAAAAGATTTCGTTTCATAGGGCTTCTCCTGATCTTTGGATTCATTTAAATGACAAACCGCACGGTATGTTGATCAAAAACATCAGCATTACCGCGCGGTTTGTCTATTGGGTTTCGGTAGCGGCTCCTTGGGCGCCGCTTTCGATATGATCGTGGATTATTGGAGCTTGCCGATATTCTCTCTTGCTTTGCGGATGACGCGCAGGTCGTTGTCATAGGTGCAGCGGTGATGTGCTTCCTCCAAATCGACCCAGATGTAGGAGTCGATCTCCTCCTCTTGGATACGCACCTTGTCGCTCATGGTCTGCGCCATGAAGAACACCACGCGCTTGCGGATCTTGCCGAAAGGGCAGTAATCCGCCACCTCGCGGAACGACGGGATGATGGTGATGTCCAGACCCGTTTCCTCCTTGACCTCGCGGATCGCGGTCTCCTCCTCGGTCTCGCCCATCTCGACGTGACCCTTCGGGAAGCTGTAGTTCCTGCCGTTGTGGTTGCGTACCAATAGGATCTTGCAGCGGTCGCCCTTTTTGTGGATGACGATCGCGCCGCAGCTCTTCTCATACAGACAGCTGATGCGGATCAGCTGTGTATTATGCAGCTTACTCAGCCTTTCGCGGATGACGGGTTCATAATAGATCTCGCCCTCGGGCGCTACGATCAGCTTTTCGCCCGCTCCCTTGAATTCAGCGACGGCGATAACGACGCCGAACATAAAGTCGCGCAGGGGCTTTTTGGTGATGATATAGGCACTGCGGTTCTTGACGGTATCGGTACTCGCATAGCCCGAGTACAGGTTATCCGCCAGCATACCATAGACATTGACCCTGACCTTTTTTGCTATCATTTCCGTCACCCCCCTCTTTGATGTGATTTAAATGAGCTCTCTGATTCTGTCTACCTGTACGGCGGCGTTCGCCGACATGGTGTTGTTCAGGAACAGCACCTCATTAATGCCGTTTTCCTGCATATAATCCTTCAGCTTACCTGAGAAATAGCGGAAGTCGATGATGTGGACTTCCTCATAGTTGTTGGTTAGATACGGGACAAAGGCGTTGCCGTAGCTCTCCTTGACGACCGCGATCTTCTTCCCATTCTTGTTGGTATCGTTATATTCGATGAACAGGGACGAGTCGCCGTAGATAAAGGTGATGTAAGCGCCGTTGCCCGCCGCGCCCTCGTAGTAGACGCCGGTTTCGTACATTTCCGCGCCCGGCTCCTCCTGACGCTTCGCGTGCGTCTGGTACGGGAACTGCCAGTAGTGGACGGTGTCCGTCGACAGCGACGCGTCGGAGTTAAAGAACGAGCCCTCAAAGCCCTCGACCGTCTTTTCGGTGCAGTCGGTCAGCGCCAGCGCTGTCTGGTTTGTCTGCTCACAGAACGCCTGATACGCATAATACGCACCCAGCCCCGTCCAGTGGTGGTCGGTGTTGAAGTAGATGTATTCGTCCTTATGCTTGCACAGCGCGTTGTAGCAGTTGATCGGCTTGACGTCCTCGGTATAGCTGCTGAAAATGGTTTTGAGGTTCTGCGACTGCGACTGGGTATAGATCTCGCCCGCCAGACGCTGCGGAATGCCGAACTCCGTGTGGGTCGGCACAACCATGTTGTATACCGTGAACTCGGGAGCCGCCTTCTTGAATTCGCTGATCGCGGCGGCATAATCCTTGCCCGCTTCATCGCTCGCGCCGCAAAGCTCGTACGCCGCGTTCTTGTAGATGTACACGCCCGGCTCGGAAGCGGAGTTGTAACCGTTGGTGCCGTCGTCGGGAATGTTGGGCGTGTCAAAGCTCAGCACGTTGACAGGTGGTGTGGTAGGCTCCGCGGCAACTGCCTCGGTCGCGGCTTCGGTCGCCTTGAGCTCACCCGATGTGGGCTTCACACACTGCGTGCAGCCGAGCATCACGACCGCCGCCATGCCGACGCACAGCATGCCCGTGATCCCGCGCCTGAGGGTGAACCCGTGTTTGTTCTCTGATGGAGTTTGTTTTGTAGGATAATTCATAGGTTCCTCCTGTTGAATAGGGTATTGTAATGGAAGAAGATCCTAACCGTTTTATAAAAAATACAAATCCATATAACCTTTAACATTATACTACAAAAACCGTTTCGATACAATAAAAATTCTGCTTTTTTTAAGAAAATCAAGCAATAATCTCCGATTTTTTTCGCTTTTGATGACGAAAAGCCGTGATTTTCAATTGATCTGCGGCAATCATCCGCCAAAACCACGCGATTTTATCATATTTCTTGCACTCTCGAAAAAGATGTGCTATCATAAAGAATAGTTGAATTTTTGAACAGAAAGTGTGATTTGATGAATTATTCTTTTTCCGACAAGGTTCTGGCGCTCAAGCCGAACGCGATCCGTGAGATTTTGAAGAGCGCGTCCGATCCCGACGTGATCTCTCTTTCGGCGGGCAACCCCGCTCCCGACGCGTTCCCCGTTGAGGCGATCCGCGAGATCTCCGAGCGCATGCTCCGCGAGAACCCGATCGGCGTATTGCAGTATGGCGTCAGCGAGGGCTACACCCCTCTGCGCGACACGCTCAAAGCCTATCTCAAAGACAAGCATGATATCGGCACTGAGGATGACGAGCTGATCATCGTATCCGGCGCGCAGCAGGTCATGGATCTCGCCGCAAAAACCTTCCTCAATGAGGGCGATGTGCTGGTATGCGAGGCGCCCAGCTTTGTCGGCGCGCTGAACACCTTCCGCAGCTACAACACCGAGCTGGTCGGCGTGCCGGTCGATCCCGACGGCATGAACATGGAGGCGCTCGAAAAGACGCTCGATGACAATCCGCGCGCGAAGCTCATCTATACCATCACCAACTTCCAGAATCCCTCGGGCGTGACCATGTCGCTCGCAAAAAAGAAGCGCCTGTATGAGCTCGCCAAGGCGCATAACTGCCTGATCATCGAGGATAACCCCTACGGCGACCTGAGATACTACGGCGAGAACGTGCCCGCGATCAAGAGCTTTGATACCGACGGCATCGTCATTTATTCGGGCTCGTTCAGCAAGGTGCTCGCGCCCGGTATCCGTGTCGGCTACATGATGGCGAACAAGGCGGCGATGGCGAAGATGATCATCTGCAAGCAGGGTCAGGACGTCCACACCGCAATGTGGTCGCAGATGCTCTGCTATGAATTCATGACCAAGTATGATTTTGAAGGCCATCTCGAATATCTGCGCGGCCTTTACCGCGCCAAGGCGGATCTGTGCATGAATTTGCTCGATGAATACGTCGTGCCCAACGGCATCACCTACAACAAGATCGAGGGCGGTCTGTTCATCTGGTGCGACCTGCCCGAGCATGTCGATATGCTCGATTTCTGCAAGAAGCTCACCGAGCGCAAGGTCTGTGTCGTACCCGGCAACGCCTTTTTGACTGACGGCGACCTGCCCTGTCACAGCTTCCGCATTAACTTCTCCACCCCGACCGATGAGGATCTCACCAAGGGCATCAAGATCATCGGCGAGCTGGCGAAGGAAATTATATAATAATGAGGAATTAGGAGTTAGGAATTAGGAATTGAGGGAAACGCTTCGCGTTTTGGATTCTGAAAGAGAAAAGGAAGCGTTTCGTACAAAAATATAAAACAGGTGCGGACAGCGTCCGCCATTCATTCCTCATTCCTCATTACTAATTCCTAATTAAAAAAGGATTTGATATTATGGAAAACACTACCGAAAAGAAGCAAATCGTATTCTCCGCGATCCAGCCCAGCGGCTCCATCACCCTCGGCAACTACCTCGGCGCTGTCAAAAACTGGGTCAAAATGCAGGAGAATCCTGAGTATAACTGTATTTATGCGCTGGCTGACCTGCACACGATCACCGTGCGCCAGGATCCCGCCGCATTCCGCAAGAATATTATCGATATGTACGCCTTTATCATGGCGTGCGGCATCGACGTCGAGAAGGCGCCCTTCTTCATCCAGAGCCACAATCCCGATCACGCGGTGATGGCTTGGATCCTCAACTGCTACACCCAGTTCGGCGAGCTTTCCCGCATGACCCAGTTCAAGGATAAAAGCGCAAAGCACGCCGATAACATCAACGCGGGTCTCTTCACCTACCCGAGCCTGATGGCGGGCGATATCCTGCTCTATCAGGCGGACAAGGTGCCGGTCGGCTCTGACCAGATGCAGCACCTCGAGCTGACCCGCGATATCGCCAACCGCTTCAACGGCGTGTACGGCAACGTGTTCAAGAT
>DNIP01000044.1:4124-4341 GCA_003499325.1 Oscillospiraceae bacterium | reverse complement strand
CAGCAGAGAAATCGGAAAAAGGCGCGCGCGCCCCGTGCACCGTGGTGCTTTTTCGATCTCTATGTGAATGGGATCGAATCCGACCGCAGTACGTTGCAGAAAAATCGAAAAAAGCGATGCGTCGCCGTGCACCGTGGTCTATATCAATGGGATCACTTTTGACCGCAGAACGCAGCAGAGAAATCGGAAGAGGGCGCACGCGCCCCGTGCACCGTGG
>DNIP01000044.1:0-4040 GCA_003499325.1 Oscillospiraceae bacterium | reverse complement strand
TCTATGTGAATGGGATCGTATCCGATCGCAGTACGTTGCAGAGAAATCGGAAAAAGCGATGCGTCGCCGTGACGATGAAGCGACAGCGCGAGCCTGTTACCGTCACAGCGTAAAAACCCACTGTTCATGCGGAAAACAGCGACTGAGTGACGGTAAGTGACAGTCTTTTCAGGGCACGGGCACGCGTGCCGTTTTCTTTGTGTCACTGCAACATTTCATTATTTGCTACCAATTCCTAATTCCTAATTCCTAATTCCTCACTCCTCACTCCTCATCACATAGAGCTAGATAAAGCGGCGCGCCGCTCACATAGAGCTTAATAAAGCGGTACGCCGCGCTTATTTGTTTACAGAAAAGACTTTATTTTCTGTCGATATATGGTATAATACATAGTATAATGGAGTAATATGTAGTGTTTTGGAGAGTATTCCGACTCCAAAGCAAAAGGAGGAACAGCATGCTGATCTATGATATTACGCGCGAGGTGTTTGAGGCGCCGGTCTATCCGGGCGATCCGAAGCCCGTTAAGCGATTTTTAAAGACGATCGGGGACGATTCGACCTACAACCTGTCCGCCGTGGAGCTGTGCACCCATAACGGCACCCATATCGACGCGCCGCTCCACTTTGATGAGGAGGGCGCGGATATCGGTTCGATGAAGCCCTCGTGCTTCTACGGCAAATGCACGGTCGTCACCATTGACGGCATTTTGACGGGCGAGGACATGGAGCGCCTGCTGCCGCATTGCAGCAAGCGGCTGATTTTCCACGGCTCGGGCAAAGCGTTCCTCAGCGTTTCGGCGGCACGCGTGATCGCCGACAGCAAGCTCAGATTGGTGGGCACCGACGCGATGTCCATTGCGCCGCCCTTTGACGAGATGATGCCGCACCTCGAGCTGGCGCGCGCCGGGATCGCGGTGCTGGAGGGGCTGTTCCTCGAGGGCGTCGAGGACGGCGAATACACCCTGTCCGCCCTGCCGCTGAAGATGAAGGGACTGGAGGCGTCCCCCTGCCGCGCCGTCCTGATGCGCGAGCCGAAGGGATATTGAGGCAGTGAACGGTTAACGGTGAACGGTTAACGGTGGTGGGAAAATCCTTGCGGATTTTTAGATTCCTATATCATGTATCGGAAACGTTTCCGCACCCTTATAAATGGGTGAGGGCGGAGCCCTCCCTTCACCGTTCACCGTTAACCATTATCCGTTCACCAAAAAGAAGAGGTAAGCATGAAAAAACTATGTTCTGTACTACTGATTATCATTTTAATACTGAGCCTGTCCGCCTGCCTTTCGGGCTGTGAGAAGGCGAAGGTGGCGGTCAGCTCCGTGCTGTCGATCGACGAGCGCTTTAAGGGGACGCGCACCGTGACTGCGGTTTATCCCGTGTCCGCCGATATCGACGCGGTGAAGGACAAGATCATCGCGGATGATCCCACCGCCGAGATCCCCGGCGCGTCGTTTTCTTACAGCGGCGTCAAGGAGGACGGCTACTACTTTGAGCTCAAGCTGCGCTTCACCGATAAGGCGGAGTATGAGAGGATCGTCGGCTCCCTGATCGGGCGAAAAACCGCCGTGTTCCTCTCGCGCAAGAATACCGCGCTCACACAGGGCACGCGCATGGCGGAGGATTTTGACGTCAGCGAGCTGATTACGTGGATGGTCAGCGATACCGCCGCCGCCGAGCAGACCAAGAATCTTACCTTTGATTACAGCGCCAACACCGTGCAGATCGGCGCCGACAGCTACGATACCAAGTCCACCGCCGCGATCTACGACTGCACCGGCAGTGCGGTCAACAGTATCTCGATTAAGACAATGAACCATAAATCGGGCAGCTATGACCGCACCTTCGCGTTCCGCCTGCCCCATGCGACCTATACCAAGGATAAGGACGCGATCGAGGCGTATTTTCTCTCGAACACCCTGCCCGACGCGAAGTACGCGGGCTGGTCGGCGGAGGGCTCCGATATGGTCTATACCGTCATCTACGAGGACATGACCGTCGCCGAGATGGCGAATGTGACCGCCAAGCTGCTGGATACCGACAGCGTGGCGATCTCCTACGGCGATATCGATAACGCCTCCACGCCGCTGTCCGAGGGCTTGACCTACGCGGAGAACCTCGATTCCTTCTCCTTTATCGGCGAAAACGACGGCTTCCCGACGATCCGCTACTCCTACTCGCTGCCGCTGAACACCACCTACGGCGAGGGCTCCCTCTTTGAGAACGGCAGATGGGTCAGCGCGGGCGCATGGGAGAACGATCTGTACACCGTTGAGCTGAACAGCGGCACGGCACAGCTGAGGATCCCCGACGGCATCCAGTACCAAATCAGCGGGATCGATTTCTCCGTCGCCAGTCTGGGCGATTCGCGCTTTCGCAGGACGACCGAGTTCCTGTATGAGCCCAACAACAGCGCCGCGGCGCATTACGCGCTGAGCTACTTTAAGGCAAAGGGCGTAGAGAATGCCGCCGTGAATACCACCGATCAAAATATTGCTTGCAGTGTCAGCTTTGAGGGCACCGCCGACGAGATCACCTCACAGCTGGTGAACGTGTTCGGCAGCGGCAACTTCATGGCATATGAGCAGAAGAAGGGCGCCTTTGATCTGAGCGTCAAGACCGTGCTGACCGACTATGTCAACCTCGGCTATATGCTTAACAGCGACAATGCCGCACAGCCGATGCACTATTCCGTCAGCTCCGAGGGCGGCGAGAATATCGTTTCGCTCTCCGTTGACGGCAGTGAAACGGCGTTCACCGAGAGCAACAAGGGCACAATGGCGATCAAGGGCGGCTGCGCGACGGTGCGCTATCGCGGCAATATCCCCGTGACCGTGAGCATCGTCATCTATCTCACCGCGGGTCTGGTGCTGCTGGTTTTGACCGCCTTCATCGCGATCAAGCTGATCAAGCCGAAGAAGAAGCGCGTCCCCGATCCGCTGAACAACCCCGAAGCGGTCTATGCGGACGCAGATATGCCTGCAACTGACGACGCCTCCGAGAATGATACAGAGGACGCGTCCTCGAAAGAAAAAGGTGCGCGCGCCCCGCTTGCACAGACCACGACGTTCAGCATCCTCGAGCTGAATACCCTCGTCCGCAACAAGAAGTATGTTGACGAGATCAACAAGGACGTCGAACAGCGCCTGCATGCGCAGAGCCTGGAGGAGCAGAAGCACGATATCCGCGCCCGTGAGCTGGAGGAAATAAGCCGCAAGGTTTACGGGGCGCGCACGCCTTCTTCTGATGAAACTGTGACCGACGATATTGCGGAACCAATCGAGTTGAAGCCTATCGAAGCGCCGGAATCCGCTCGTGAAAGCGCCGACGCTCCCGCAAAGGAGAATGATGATAATGAAACTAATCGTATTTGATCTGGACGGCACCCTTGCCGATACGCTCGCCGATCTTGCCAACGCCGTGAACTTCGCGCTGGATCGGCAAAGCCTGCCGACCTATCCCGTGGATGATTACCGCCATTTTGTCGGCAACGGCATCGACAATCTGATCCGCGTTACGATGGGGAACGCCTATACCCCCGAGGGCGCTGTGAGAGCAAAGGCTGACTTTCAAGCATACTACGCGGAGCACTGCACGGACTGTACCGTCGCCTATGACGGCATTGCAGCGCTGCTCGACAGATTGGAAGCCGATCAAATGGCTACGGCCGTGATCTCCAATAAGCCCGATCGATTTGTGCCCGAGATCCTCTCGGCGCTCTATCCGCATCACACCTTTCTCAGCGCGTGGGGTCAGCGGGACGAATTCCCCCGCAAGCCCTCGCCCGAGTCGCTCGAAGCGCTGATCGCGCAAAACGGTTATCAAAAGAGCGACACGCTCTATGTCGGCGACAGCAATGTGGACGTGATTTTCGCGCATAACGCGGGGGTCAAGGTCTGCGGCGTGAGCTGGGGCTTTCGCGGCGCACAGGAGCTCAAAGAAGCCGGTGCGGATCATATCGTTAATTCCGCAGAGGAATTATATGAATGGATAACGGTGAACGGTGAACGGTGAACGGTGGTGGGAAAATCCTTGCGG